>CAYRIG010000018.1:0-13265 GCA_964424315.1 uncultured Dehalococcoidia bacterium
AGGGTAATAACCTCGTCAAAATCAGAGGCTTTAAGACCTACCCTTCAAATGGTGCGACTGGCTATATGTTCGATGTTTGGGAACGACAAGTTCAATAATATCCACATGCTTGATTTGTATTCAGGAACAGGAATTTTAGGATTAGAGGCTTTGTCTCGTGGGGCTAAATGGGTGGATTTTGTTGAAAAAAATAGAATGCAATGCCGCAACATAACTTCTGCTTTATTAAAATTCGGTTTTGAAAATAAAGGTAAAGTATATTGTGCTGATGTCGAGAGATTTATAACGGGTATAAAGTCTGAATATAGACTGGTTACTATCGACCCACCATATACCGATGATTGTTGGGAAAGAATTATGCCTTTGGTGGCAAAGGGGAAATTTATAGGCCAAGATAGTGTTGTGGTAGCAGAACACGGACAAAAAAACAAACCTAACAACAACTATGGAAGTCTTATCAGAACCTCTGCGAAAAAATATGGAGATTCCTACATTTCTCTCTATTCTATGGGTGTAACTAATGGCTAAAGCAATCTATCCTGGCAGTTTTGACCCTGTACATAACGGACATCTTGATATCGCAAATCGAGCTTCAGAGTTATTTGAAAAAGTTATTATTGCGGTGTATGATTCACCGCCGAAGAATGTGTTATTTCCTACGGAAAAAAGAGTCAATATGATTCGAGACTGTATTAACAATCTGCCCAATGTGGAAGTAACTAGTTTTAGTAATTTGGCAACAGATTTTGCAAAACAGATGGGCGCAAAATTTATAGTAAGAGGATTGAGAGCAGGATATGATTTTGAATATGAATCAGAAATGTCTTTAATGTGGAGAAACTTAAGCCCAGAAATAGACATTGTATGTATGATGAGTTCACTTCAATACCAATTTGTTTATTCTAGTAGGATAAAAGAGGTAGTCAAGCTAGGCGGAAAAGTCGATAGTTTAGTGCCTGAAAGAATTTCTACAGAATTGAAAAATGCTTACAAAAACAAGGAGTTGTAATGAATATTCATGAATTGCTAGAGGACTTAAACGAATTATTGGAATCTACAAATAAAGTGCCAGGGATAAGAAACAAGGTATTTGTCGATCATGAAAGATTAACAAATTTTGCAAATAAGATGAAAAGATCAATTTCAGATAATATTGAAGAAGCTGAGGAGATTGTCAAACAAAAAGAAAGCATAATAAAACAGGCACAACTCGAATCTTCTAGAATTAAAAGTGCCACTGAAACTGAGGTCCAAGATCTTATAAACGCAGCAGAAATGCAAAAACAAGAATTAGTCGAAGAATCTGAAATCGTTAAATCAGCACAACAGGAAGCAACTCGAATAAAAAATGATTTGCAAAACGAATGTGAAGAAATGAAGAAAGTTGCTGAAATGGAATCATTTTCAATGATTGAGCAAGCAGAATTATTTGTTGCCGAAAGAAAAGATGGTGCAAATCAATATGCTAAGGAAACCTTGTTTGAGTTAGAAGAGCGATTTTCCAAAATGTTAGGGCAAGTCAGGAAAGGATTGGATTCATTATCAGATATTCATGAAGTAAAAGACCAATCTTTAGATAAAGTAGCTTGATTATTGTTATTAGCGCATAAGCCGACAACTTTATTAAATATTTAAGCTCTTATTCTTTTTTGTCTGGCTCAGCAGCAGCGGCAGTTTCCTTATCAGTTGTAGTGGCTTCAGTTACTTCGGTTGACTCAGCAGCAGCGGCAGTTTCCTTATCAGTTGTAGTGGCTTCAGTTGTCTGATCTGATTCAGCAGAAGGGGCAGCAGTTTTATTTTCCTTTGCTAATCCTTGATTTGTTTCAGAATCGGTTGAAGTGGTTTTATCTTCGTTAGTTCTTGCACCATACCCTCTTTGATCGGGTCCTCTTTGATATGTTTGCTTGATTACGAATTTATGACTACGATCAAACGGCACCATGCCTACGTGTCTAGCTCGTTTTATTGCCGTTGCTAAAGTTCTTTGGTGTTTTGCACATACGCCAGATTTTCTTCTCGAGTCTATCTTTGATCCTTCAGACATATATCTTTGTAGTAGTGGGATGTCTTTGTAGTCTATAGAGTCTACCTTGTCGACGCAGAATTGGCATAGTCTTCTTCTAACAAAGAATTTTGATCTTTGTCTTCGATTAAAATTTCTATTTCCTTGCGGTCTGTCAGTTGTTGTCAAACTTTCTTAACTCCTTTGATTACCAAGGTAAGTCTTCTACATTTTCACCAACGTCGGGTGAAGAAGTTCCTGTATCACTTTGATTTTGTGCAGCTTGATCTGGGTTGTTTCTACTTAAGAATTGTATTTCATTACAATTAATCTCTAAAGAAGTTCTTTTTTGACCTTCTTGGTCGGTCCATTCTCTACTGCTAAATCTTCCTTCGACAAACACTTTCATTCCCTTGACTACATATTGGTTACATGTTTCGCCAAGACGATTCCATGCTGAAACCCTAAACCATTCGGTTTCCTCTCTTTGTTCTCCCTCTGCAGTTGTATATCTACGGTTAGTAGCTACACTAAAGGATGTTACTGGATTACCGTTAGGCGTGTAACGCATTTCCGGGTCGCTTCCTACGTTTCCAATCAGGGTCATTTTGTTAAACATTGTCGATTTATCTCCAAAGTGAATGGTTTAAATTCAATTTGTTTTGATTATGGAAAACCTTAATATTTCTTCTTGTCCGTTTAAGTTTTTGTTTAAAATGGATATTGAAGATGGGCTTGTGTTTAAATTGAACAAAACGTAATTGCCTTCGCTTTGATTCTTGATAGAATAAGCCAATGATTTTACGCCAATATTGTCTTTTGCAGCTATTTGACCGCCTTGTGATTCAATAAAGGTGCTTATCTCTAGTGTTCTATCATCCATTCGGTCAGAAGTTATTTCTGGGCTGAACACAGCTAACAATTCGTATGATCGTAAATTTTCTTCAGGCAACGATAAAATCTCCAATTTATATTAACTACGAAATTATATCATGGGATTAATCCTACATACAAATCAACTTTCTCTTTTTGAAAAACATTCAGTTTGTAATAAACTAGGTATATCAAGGATGCTAGGTTTGAAATTTACTAGGAGTTTGATTAATGCCTTTTATTAGATTGGTATTATTTTGTGCTGATGTTGTACATGATTTTATGTCTCAAAATGGCCCTTATATCGCAGCAGCAATTTCATTTTATACTTTATTCGCTATATTTCCGCTGTTATTAGCTGTTATATCAGTATTGAGTTTTATGATTGGTGATAATGATACGGAATATGCAGCAAAATTAGTTGAAAAAATAACCGACATTTTACCTATATCAAGTGATCTTATTTCCCGGGAGGTTTCTACTGTGGTCAAATCTAGGACTATTACTGGTGTAGCTGGAATATTAGGTCTATTATGGGCATCTACAGCAGTATTTGCTGCGATAAGAAAAGGTATAAATTATTTGTGGGGTGCAACTAAACCGCGGTCGTTTTTGAAGGAACGGTTAATAGATATTGGGTTGGCGTTTGGTGCTGGTACAATTATGCTTTTCGTTATGTTTAGTTTGCCAATTTTGATATTAATCGTTGATATCATAGGACTTGTTTTAATCGAAATTAATTTCCATCAAGATTTGGTTTGGCAGATTCTTACAGCAACATTGTATTTTGCGATTACTAGTACAATATTTATTATGTTTTATCGATATTTACCTAATACAAAAGTAAGATTTTCCGATGTTTGGGCTGGAGGGTTAATTGCAGCATTTGCCTTTAATGTTAGTAACTGGGGGTTTGTTTGGTATATGAGAAGTTTTCCGTCAACTTATAATTTAGTTTATGGTTCATTGGGTGCTGTTTTGGCTTTATTGAGTTGGGTTTATGTATCAGCGTTAATTGTTTTAGTTGGAGCATTGATTACTTCGCGATATTCTAGATATGTAGAAAGTATAGAGCATGTTACTTTTAAGTCGGTGATAGGCGGGTTTTGGAGAGTTAAATTGAAAACTGTTGGGTTTAATGAAAGCTAGTAATTTTATTTTGGATCAAATAATAAAAATCAGACCTGTATTCATTCTTGTTGTGATTTGTTTAAGTTTATCATGCAGTTTGTCTAGTGAAAAACGCACAGAAACTGTTGTGCCTGAATCAAATAGTAATAGTCAAATATCAACCAGCGAAACAAATCTTGTAACAGATGTCAATAAGTTGAGTTTACAAGATACTTATCGAATTTCTACAGGACTGCCACAGATAGCGGATATTGTTGATAGAGCCAAGCTTGGAGTAGCGACTATAAGTACAAAGTCTTTAGTAAAAGGATATTTTTATAATTTTGAGGATCAAGGTAACGGATCTGGGTTTGTAGTCCGTCCAGATGGGTATATTGCCACTAATTATCATGTTGTTAAGGGTGCGACTGAAATTAAAGTTTATCTTCCAAACGGGGAGACATATGATGCTGAATTGATTGGTAGAGATACTGTTACCGACCTAGCCATTTTAAAGATAAAAGCAAAAGACCTTCAATATTTGCCTATAGGCGATTCAGATAGTTTAAGGGTTGGTGAGTGGGTAATAGCTATTGGCAATGCCCTGGCATTAAAGGGAGGCCCTACTGTTACTATAGGGATTGTTAGTGCTCTTGGTAGAACTATCAGGTCTGAAGAAGGTGACTTTTATGATCTTATACAAACAGATGCTGCTATAAACGAAGGAAATAGCGGGGGTCCTTTGTTAAATTTATCTGGAGAAGTAATAGGGATTAATCAGGCGATATTACGTCAAGGCAGAAGTTTGAGTTTTGCGGTTAGTGCAAATGTAGCTTCTCCTATTTTTGAAGATCTAATATCAAGCGGCTGTGTAAAACGGCCTCTTATGGGATTTGCTAGTGTTGACTTGACGCCAGCACTTGCTAATGAATGGGGAATCAGTGTCAAAGAAGGAATAATTGTTTCTTATATGCCTTCTGCAGGACCAGCTTATGATGCCGGAATTAGATTAGGGGATATAATAATCAAAATCAATCAAAACCAAGTAGCGGATGTTAAAGATTGGTTAACTAAATTATGGTCTTTAAAATCTGGTGATGAAGCTATTGTTACTTATATCCGAGAGGGCGAGTCATATGAGACAATTGTTGTATTAGGTAGTCGTCCGTGTTAGCAAAATTAAAAATCATCTAATTTTTCTACCCCTATTAATATTTTTTCATGACCAATAGTTATTTCCGTAGAGCCAACTTCAGACAGAGAGAGTGCTTTTTCAATTTTTTCACACAAAGTCTCGGATTTAATGTAGTTGTCATGTTTTGTGATTACATTCTCTAGCAAGTTTGATTCAGAATACATCACAGTTATCTTATCCGATATTTCAAGCCCTGCTTCTCGCCTGAGATTTTGAATGTTGTGTACGAATTCTCTAGCTATACCCTCCTGATAGAGTTCGTTGGATATTTCTGTATTTAATACTACCGTGTAGCCTAGGTCTGACTTTGAAGAATATCCTTCCTTATCAACGGTGGATGTTTTTAAGGATGTGGTGGCTATAGAGAATTTGCCAATTTTAACCTCGCTGTGTCCTTGTATAGAAGAATAAAGTGAAATTGGATCACTTTCATCGATTATCGATTTTATTTCGTTTATGTTTTTGCCATATTCGGGTCCGAGAATTGCGAGATCAGGTTCAATTTTAAAATCCATGTAAGCTGATAATTCCTCGTGGTTTTGTAAGAATATAACGTCTTTAATATTGAGCTCTTCTTTTACTTCCAACTCGATTTCTTCTATTAGATTGATATTTATCTTTTCAGGTACAATTACCTTTATTTCATTTAGGGGTTGCCTTACTTTTATCGATGCTTGGCTTCTAGCACCCCGTCCTAAACTCGAAATTTTCATTGCTGTACGTATTGCACCTTGGAGTTCAGCATCTTTTTCGGTGTTGTCGTTGAACCGAGGATATTCTTCTAAATGTACGCTTGGTTTTCCCCATTTAGTTGGTTTGGCCAAATTTTGGTAAATTGTCTCAGTGATAAAAGGAACTATTGGGGCAATAGCTTTTGCTAAAGTAACTAGCACGAAATAAAGAGTGTGGTATGCAAAATATTTGTCGCTATCAAATGGTGAATCTGTTCCAAATTTTCCTGGTTTCCAGAATCTTTTCCTGTTTCTTCTGACATACCAATTTGAAAGTAAATTAATGAATTCTTCAACTGCTATAGTCGCCTTGTCGGGCTGATAAATTTCTAACCTTTTAGCTATCTCTATGCATACACCTTTGGTTTCTGTAAGAATCCATCTATCCATTAAATTGTTAGACTCTGGTTCTATAAGACTTTCGGGTGGAGTAAAGTCATCTAATATAGCGTAGTTAGTAAAAAAACTGTATATGTTCCAAAGAGGGATTATGGTCTGGCGTCTCACCTCATCAGCTATTTTAGGGCCGAATCTCAGGTTGAATTCTGGATTTTGTCTTGAGTATAGCCATCTTATAACGTCTACGCCAATGTCTTCTGCAGCATCGTCAAACCAGATGGCATTTCCTGCACTTTTATGCATTTCATCTCCAGATTCGTCCCGAACCAATGCGTAAGAGAATATGTTTTTAGTTGGAGTTTTACTTTCAAGGGCTGTTCCCATCGTTAAATATGAATAAAACCAATTTCGGAATTGGCCAGGGAAACTTTCAGAAATTAGATCTGCGGGGTACCATTTTTCCCAGTATTTTCTATCTGTGCGGTAACCTAAGGTAGAGAAAGCAACTATTCCCGCATCAAGCCAAGGATTCCCAACGTCAAGGATTCTAGTTCCAATCAATCCAGTTTTAGGATGTTTGATTTTGACTTTATCAATCCATGGTCGATGTGGACTGTTCTCTTCAAACTCCTTCCAGCCTTCTACAGATAATTCTTTTAATTCTTCTTTAGACCCGACAACATAAAACGAGCCATCTTCAAAAGCCCATATGGGTAGAGCTAATCCCCAAAACCTTTTTTTTGAAATCATCCAATCTCCCATGTTGTCGAGCCATTGATGTTCTCTTTCTTTACCCCAAGAGGGAACCCAATTGGTTTCTTCTACAATCTCCTTGATTTCAGATCTCCAATCCATATTGATGTACCATTCATCTACTAATCTGAAAACAAGTTCATCTCCGGATCGCCAACAATGAGGATAAATGTGAGGATATAATTCGGAATGTAAAAGAAGGTCTTTAGCTTTTAAACTATCAATTATTAGGTCTACAGTTTGTGCATCAGTTGCATTTTTACCTGCTAACCAGTCGAATTCTTTGGTGAAATTGGTTTCCTCGTCGAGAGGAGCAATGCACACAAGGTTCTCTCTCATTCCTATTTTGTAATCAGCATCACCGCATCCTGGAGCAACGTGAACTATCCCTGAGCCTTCTCCTGCAACAACGAATTCGTTGCCAGAGGAATCTTTGCCACCATCAATAATTCTATGACACTTAATTGCATTAATTTGTTTTGATTGGAGGTCAAGTTTAGTGAAAGGATGTCCTCCTTCAATAGAAGACGCTTCTAATTCATCAAAAGGACCGTTATATTCCAATCCAACCAAATCTGAACCTTTTAATGTTTTCTCTATAGTGTATCCACCACGTTCGTTAAATATCTGTGAAATCGGCTTTAATTTTGGGACGCCTTTTATCCAATCTTTTTCGGATTTAAATTCCTTTTCCAACCTAGGTGTGTTTAGGTTTTCTGCTGCAAGATAATATATATCTCCGGTAGAAAGTTTGCATTTTAAGTAGTCGAGGTCTTTGTTAACGGCCAGGCAAACGTTTGAAGTCAGTGTCCATGGAGTAGTTGTCCACACTAAAATATATTCGTTTTTGCGACCCTTTAATGGGAACTTTACAAAGACTGATTTGTGCGCAACTAATTTTCTTCCTTCAATAATTTCCATTTGTGAATATGAAGTGCCGGATCTACCCGACCAAGGTACAACATCTGTGCCTCTATATATCTTTCCATTCAAACTTAATTTTTTGAGAAAATCCCAAATTGCGTAATTGTTTTCGTCCGACATAGTGTAATAAGAATTATCCCAATCCATCCAATACCCTAGCCGAATTGATTGTTCTGTTTGAACCGCGGAGTATTTTTTAACTCTTTGTTTGCATAAATTCACAAATTTTTCTACTCCAAATTCTTCAATATCCTTCTTTGATTTAAACCCCAATTCTTTTTCAACTTCAACCTCCACCCAAAGGCCTTGGCAGTCAAATCCATTTTGATAGCGTTGTTCATAACCTTGCATCGTATAGTATCTTTGAAAAAGATCTTTATAGGTTCTTCCCCAAGCATGATGTACACCCATGGGGTTGTTGGCAGTTATGGGACCATCTATAAAAGAAAAGGATTTTTTAGAGTTGTTATTTCTGTTGATATATTGTGCAATTATAGTATTCTTGTTCCACCAATCGAGAATACCTCTCTCTAATTTTGCAAAATCCGGTTTGTTATCTACTAAATCAAACATTTATAAAGATCCTTAGATTTATCAAACTATTTCGACCGACATAATTTATAATATTAGAAGATGATTGCTGCGATGCGGTTATACAAGAATTCATTGAGTTGATGTTGGTTTAGATCGGTTTACAAATAACCGCAAAAGATTTAATTGATTCTAGCTTTTGTATTTAGAATTGAAAAACAACTATTTGATTTTATTTTACAATCAAATCAGATACAAGGGATTTAAATCTATCATTTATTGGGATACAGATTCTAGAAAAGTTACAATTAATGTTAACAAAAAGGAATTAAATTAACACTGATGAAGGAAAATGTTATAAGGATATTCAATGTTGGACATTTGGATGTTGAATATCACAAGAACTTAAATTTCATAGATGAAAAAAGAATCTTGGAAAGAATTTGGGATAAAGATGGTTCTTTATGGAACATAGATGACGAATTGGCAAATAACTGTTTAGGTTGGCTAAATTTACCAGAACAATCTAAGTTGGTGTCCAAAACTTCAAATTCTTTCACTTCAGGCCTATTCGACAATTACGAAGTTGTCTGTTTGGTGGGTATGGGAGGAAGTATACTCGGTGCCAAAGCTATAATTGATTTTGTTGATCGAGACATGTCAAAAATTTTTATTATAGGGGATTCTACTTTGCCGGGCTCAATCGACATGATTCGGAAAATCGTTAAAGGCAGAAAAGCTATGTTTGTTATAGCTTCTAAATCAGGCACCACCTTAGAAACTATCATGATATATAAACACTTGAAAAAAATAGCAAGTGTTGATTGTAATGACAGTGTGTTTATTTCTATAACAGATCCAGACACATATTTAGACCAAAGAGCCCCTGAATATAATTTCCAACAGACATTTTTAGGATTCATAGATGTGGGTGGCAGATATTCAGCTTTATCCTATTTCGGATTATTACCTGCAGCCTTAATGGGGTGTGATACAGACTTAATAGCCCAATCTTCTCTAAATATGAAAAAACAACTGAAATCAGGCGAAATGAAAAATGGCAATTTGGCCGCAATGATTGCTTCGATCTTAGGGGCTTGTGTATTAAATAATGTTGACAAATTAACTTTCATAACGTCCCGGAAATTAAATGCTTTTGGTTCTTGGTTAGAACAATTGATTGCTGAAAGTATTGGAAAAAACAATGTCGGATTGATTCCTGTTGTCAAAGAACCTTTTTTAGAAATAGAAAGCTATTTAGCAGATAGGGTCTTTATTTATTTCAGATATTCTCATGCTGAGAATGAAGTTAATGACTTATATGTAAACAAATTGATCAACGCCAAATTTCCTGTTTTGTGGATTGAAATTGAAGAATTTGATTTGCTTGGGGCGCAATTTTTCCTTTGGCAACTTTCAATTGCTATTTTAGGGACATTATTAAAAATAAATCCTTTTAATCAACCAGATGTAGAAAAAACGAAGATAAGTGTAAATAGGATACTGAATAATTTAGAAGAGGATTTAAAGCTTAGCTGTTGCTCTGATTTAAATGTGATTAAATCAAGTCTGTTAAAAATAACCCCGGGATCTTATGTGGCCCTGTTGACGTTTATTGCTGAAGATAACCAACAATTCGAAAATATCGAAAAATTACGGAAAAAAATTGGTGATAAGTATAAATTGGCGACAACTTTGGGAATTGGACCAGGGTATCTTCACTCTACCGGGCAAATGTATAAAGGAGGCCCGAAGCCAGCGTATAGTATATTTTTCGTTGATAATGGTATTTTTAATGTGGATCAAGACTATGTTAAATTTAATCAAATTACAAAAGCACAGATGTTTTCCGAGATGGAAATATTTAAGAATTTGGGAGTTGAATCTACTTGTATTGATATTTCCGGAGGTTCTGAATTTACAATAATGAACCTGTTAGAATCGATTTAGCGTTAAATATAGTATTATTCTTGGTTGCGGAAAACAAACGGAATTTTAGTCTGTTAAAATTTTCTAAGCCAGCATAAGAGTTACAATGGAGGATAAGAATGAAACTGGGATATTTTACAATGCCGCTTCACCCCCCCGGTTCCGAATGGTCATATACTTTACAAAAAGATCTGCAGCAAATTTTGTTTTTGGATGAGCTTGGGTATGATGAAGCATGGATAGGTGAACATTTTACTGCTGAATGGGAAAATATTCCGGCTCCAGATCAATTTATCGCAATGGCTCTAGCGCTGACTGAGAATATAAAATTAGGCACAGGCGTTACCTGCATGCCTAATCATAATCCTTTTATGATAGCTCATAGAATAGCCCAACTCGATAATTTAGCTAAAGGAAGATTCCAATGGGGTATTGGTTCTGGTGGGTTTCCTGGTGACTTTACAGTTTTTGGAGTCGATCCATCTAAAGGAGAGCATAGAGAAATAACCAAGAATGCTTTGGATGTTATTTTGAAGATATGGGAGAATCCAATTCCTGGCAAATACACAGTAGGCAATTGGAAATTTGAAATACCCGTCCCAAACGATAATTATGGGCTTAGGTTTCACTGTATGCCTTATCAAAAACCTCATCCTCCAATAGCAGTTGCTGGAGTATCTCAAAAATCAGACACACTGCTTTTAGCTGGCCAAAGAGGATATATTCCTATGAGTATTAACATAGTACCGTTTAATACTTTGGCAAGTCATTGGGATGCTGTGGAAGAAGGTGCAAAAGCAGCAAATGTTTCGGCAGATAGGACGAAATGGAGAATAGCACGTGACGTTTTTGTTGCTGAAACTGATGAAGAAGCTAGAAAATATGCGAAAGAGGGAGTATTAAAAAGGGATTATGAGCAATATTTTTTTCAGAACATGAAACAGAATAAAGTTTTTAACTTGATTAAAACTGACCCTGATATGCACGATCGTGATGTAACGATAGATTATTTGATTGACAATGTTTGGATTGTTGGTAGCGTAGAAACTGTTACGCAAAAATTAGAAGAAATGTTTCATTTAGTAGGAGGCTTTGGAACCTTGTTAATTATGGGACATGAATGGTTGCCAGAAGATAAATGGAAATCATGCATTAATTTGATGATAAAAGAAGTGGCACCATCTTTACAAAAGAAGGGAGTTTGAAATTTTAAGCTAGGCGATATTGCATATATTTAATATAGGAATGAATTAGGTAAGAATATGTTGGAGAGAATCAAAAATATTCAAGAAAGATTTGCTGAAGTAGAATTATCTTTATCTAACCCCGAAATCTCTAAACAGTTAGATAAAATGGAAACTTTAGGAAGAGAGCATGCCGCATTGCGGCCAATAATAGATTTGGGGCAAAGGTACAAGACTACTTTTAAGGACTTGAATGATGCTCAGCAGATGGTTAAAGAGGAAGACCAAGAAGTAGTGGCTTTTGCAAAAGATCAAATAGCCGAATTATCTCAACAATTGACAGAATTAGAATCAGATCTAACGCTTGCTCTGTTGCCTAAAGACCCAAATGATATGAAAAATGTGATTATCGAAATTAGAGCAGGAACAGGTGGAGATGAAGCAGGATTGTTTGCTGCAGACTTATATCGCATGTATTTTAGGTATGCTCAGATAAAGAAGTGGAAAGTTGATATATTGAGCGGCAATCAAACTGGTATAGGCAGCATAAAAGAAATAGTGTTTTTGATAAAAGGCGAAAACGTGTATTCATCGCTGAAGCATGAAGGAGGAACCCACAGAGTTCAGCGAGTTCCGTTAACGGAATCGAGTGGAAGAATACACACATCCGCGGCTACTGTTGTCGTAATGCCTGAGGCCGAGGAAGTAGAGGTAGATATAAAACCAGAAGATATTAAAATCGATATTTTTCATTCTAGTGGCCATGGAGGCCAAAATGTGCAAAAAGTTGCTACGGCTGTAAGACTTACTCATAAATCTTCAGGAATCGTAGTAGTTTGTTCTGATGAAAGGTCTCAATTTCAAAACAAAGAAAAAGCAATGGCAGTTTTAAGAGCTAGGATTTTGGCAATGGAAACGGAGAAAAATGAGCGAGAGATTGCGTTGGAAAGGAAATCACAGGTGGGTTCTGGTGACAGGTCTGGCAGAGTGAGAACATACAATTTCCCTCAGAATAGAGTCACAGACCATAGAATTAATTTAACGCTGCATGGATTAGATGAAATATTAGATGGAGCAATAGATGAGTTTGTTGTTGGGCTTCAGGATGAAGAGCGAAATATCAAATTGAATAATCTGTAAAAATGAGACTGGGACATCTTTCATTAAAGATAAACCAACAGTTATTACAGGCTGGTATAGCAGAGCACAATATCGAATCTCAATTGTTGATTTGTAAAGCACTAAATATAACTAAAGAGAACTATTATGCTCAATTTCAAACTCACGTTCAACAAGATGATATAGATAACATAAACTTGTTAGTCATTAGAAGGGTTAATAGGGAGCCGTTGCCATATATTTGTAATTATCGTGAATTTTACGGTATAGATTTATATGTAGATCGTAGAGTCCTAATACCCCGGCAAGAAACTGAAATTATTGTAGATAAAGCAATTAATTTTTTGAAATCAAAAGCAAGTAGCAGCCAACAAATAAAAATACTTGATTTGGGTACAGGAAGTGGGGCTTTGGCGATAGCTTTAGCTAAATTTTCACCTACATTAAATTTATTAAGTCAAATGGATTCTGCTAGCGGCGCGCAACAAGATTTAGTTAGAGATCAACTTGTAGATAGTGGAGTTGTTCTTGATGACATAGGAAGAATAGTTCAACAACCAGGATTAGATTATGAC
>CAYRIG010000019.1:0-13168 GCA_964424315.1 uncultured Dehalococcoidia bacterium
ATGGGTGATTTTTATGAGACTTTTGATGATGATCCCAGTTTAATTTCTAAACAAATATAAATAGCTCTTACTACTAGAGACATGGGAAAGGGTAAACCTATACCTCTTGCCGGTATTCCTTATCACGCTTTGGAAGGTTATTTAGCTAAATTGATTAAGGCAGGGAACAGAGTAGCCATATGCGAACAAGTGGGAGAAGCATCTACTTCAAGGGGCTTAATTGAGAGAGAAGTAGTAAGAGTTGTAACTCCAGGGACAGTAATTGAGGATTCTTTGATAGAAAGAGGAGCGAATAATTATTTAGCTGCCGTTATAACCTCTAATGAAGTTGCAGGATTGTCTTATGTGGATATAACCACTGGTGAATTTATGGCCACCGAATTATCAATTGGTGCCCTCAATGAAGAAATTGAAAGGATAAATCCTTCAGAAATCATAGTAGATAAAGAATTAGAAGACTCATCTAATGGTTATTCAAGTATTACAAGGCTATCTCAGTTTGATTTAGATTTAAGTTCATCGATTAGGATATTATTGGACCATTTTGAAGTTGCAAGCCTTGTACCATATGGATGTGAAAATAAGCCTTTGGCAACAAAGGCTTCGGCTTCCATAATAAACTACTTGTCTGGTGTCCAAAAATCTTCTTTATCACAAATCAAATCATTAACTACCTACTCGATTAACGATTTTATGATAGTTGATTCAACTACTAGGAAAAACCTTGAATTGTTTAGTGGAGGTAGGCAGGAAGATTCAGAAGCGTCTTTGAGATGGGTTTTAGATTTAGCTGAGACACCTATGGGTAGTAGGTTGATTAAACAATGGATTGGTCGACCATCTTTAAATATCCAAGAATTGCTTTCTCGTCAAAATCTTGTTGAATGGTTTTGCGAAAATTCTATGCCAAGGGCGAAAATAAGAGGGATTTTTAACAACATACCAGATTTAGAACGTATTATTAATAAAGTGCGGGGAGGTAATGCGGGGCCAAGAGATCTGATTGGGCTAGCTCTAGGACTTGAAATGATTGCGGATTTTAAAGATATGATTAACACCTTAAATTTACCTAAGGCAGTATTGGATGCTACAAAAAACGTAAATTATGAAAACGAACTAATATCTTATATAAGAAAGGCCATTGTTGATGACCCTGCAATTTTGCCGGGTGAAGGAAAAGTTGTTAAAGAGGGATATTCTTCAGAATTAGACGAACTTCGAAATTCATCGAAATTTGCACATAAGAATATAAAAGAAATGGAAAAGAAAGAAAAAGAAGCGTCTGGAATAAAATCATTGAAAGTGGGATATAACAGAGTTTTTGGTTATTACATTGAAGTAAGTAATTCCTATACTAAATCGGTTCCAGATTACTATATAAGGAGGCAGACATTAGTATCGGGTGAACGTTATATAACTACTGAATTAAAAGAATACGAATCGATTGTTTTAAATGCAAAAGAAGGTCTTCAAAAATTAGAAGTGGATTTGTTTAAGGGTATTTGCATACATGTCGATAAATATGGTGATTCGGTTATGGAAACTGCCAAAGCTATTGCTAAATTGGATGCTTTGGGGTCTTTTGCCGAGGTGGCTGCGGTATATGGCTATATAAAACCAGAATTAAATGATGGCTACATAATAGATATTAGTGATTCTAGGCATCCTATAGTTGAAAGAAAATTGTATGGAGGTAAGTTTGTCCCTAACGATATATTGTTGTCCAATGAAGACCAACAATTGGTTGTTCTCACAGGTCCTAATATGTCAGGCAAATCAACTTATTTGAGGCAAGTTGCTTTAATAGTACTAATGGCACAAATAGGCAGTTATGTTCCAGCAGGAAACGCTTCTATCGGAATAGTAGATAGGATTTTTACTAGGGTTGGATTAACTGATGATTTGGTAATGGGACAGTCAACCTTTATGGTTGAGATGATTGAGACAGCATTGATTCTAAATCAGGCATCATCAAAATCTTTATTAATATTGGACGAAATTGGAAGAGGTACTAGCACGTATGATGGACTCGCAATTGCAATAGCAGTGATTGAACACATACACAACAGTAGTGCATTGGGGTGTAAAACGTTATTTGCAACTCATTATCATGAGCTTATTGAAATAGCGGCTAATTTACCAAGGGCTAATAATTTTAACGTTTCAATTCATGAGGAAAATGGAGAAGTTGTTTATTTGCGAAAAATATTAAGTGGTGGCGCAATTAAGAGTTACGGGATACAGGTAGCTGAATTAGCTGGACTACCAGAAAACGTTATTAAGCGGTCCAAAGAGATATTGAATTCACTTGAAAAAGAAACTAATGGATTTGATAGCAATGGTGTCTATGATAAAAGCGTGTCCGATGCGGGGGTAAATTCAGACCTGAAAGCCGTGCAATTACCATTTCCTGTAAACATTGATGTCTTGAAAAGTATTTTAAATTTGGATATCAGTTCTATGACGCCTTTGGAAGCTATGAACAAATTAAATCAAATACAAAAGGAACTTAAGGAATTAGACGGGTTAGTGTAATATGTTTCTAAGAAAAAATACAGGTTAGATAAAAATGATTATTTCTACCACTCAAATTCCAAAAAATATAAGGTATCAAATAAGAAATAATGAGATAACCACTCATACTTCTGAACTTGCACCTGGGTATGTGCAAGCTAATGTTGTTATTTTGCCTAAAAATGCAGCTTTTGATTTTCTGCTTTTTTGTCAACGCAACCCGAAACCATGTCCTGTATTGGAGGTTTTGGACGTAGGTTCATATTTTACAAATTATACTGCTGATAAAGCTGATTTAAGATACGATGTTCCTAAATATAGGCTATATGAATATGGTGAAATTCAGGAAGAAACGAATAATCTGGAAAAGCACTGGAAGAAGGATTTTGTGACGTTTTTATTAGGGTGCAGTTTTACATTTGATTCAGCATTAATATCGGCTGGAATAGAAATTAGGAATGTAGCCGAAGGTAAAAATATTCCTATGTTTGTTACAAATATTCCAACATCTCCAGCAGGAATATTCTCTGGTCCTACTGTGGTAAGCATGAGACCAATTCCTAAAGATAAGATAGTAAGAGCAGTACAAGTCACTTCTAGGTTCCCAGGCGTTCATGGGTCTCCTATCCAAATAGGTGATAGTGAAAAAATTGGAATTAAAGATGTGTTTAAGCCTGATTTTGGAGATCCTACTGATATTTTAGCCGATGAGGTCCCAGTGTTTTGGGCATGTGGAGTTACTCCTCAAGCTGTAGCTATGGAAGCCAAATTACCATTTATGATTACACATTCACCGGGTCACATGTTTGTAACTGATCTTAAAGATGAAGATTTAGCAATTATATGATTGTAATTAATTTGTTCTGTTAAATTTGGACAGGCTTACCGTGATTTACATTTATGAAAACAATAGAAGATATAATACTAGATTTTGACCAACGTAATATTTCTTCATTAAGGAAACATTTGCCAACCAATTTTTGTGGCGAAGCATCTCATTTGATTCTAGATAATCCTGGAACGGTTTTAATAGCTACAGGTTTTTATATACTTGCTGGAGGAGCAGCTGAGACGGATGGTCCTCCAGGTGCAATCGCTTTAGGCGATGCTCTCAATTTATTGGGGTATAAGGTTTTTTACATAACCGATAGATATTCTAAACCTTTTGTAGAAGCAATTAGTAAAGATAATAAAGTAATCGAATTTCCAATTTGTTCACACCAAGAAAGCAAACAATTTGCTACAGAAACTTTGGAAAGATATAACCCTTCTGTTTTGATTTCAATTGAAAGATGTGGATTTACAGAAAAAAGAGATTATTTGAACAGATACGGGAAGTCAATAGCTGATTTTAATGCCAAGATAGATTATTTATTTGAAGGATTTCCAGTTTCAGTTGGAATTGGAGATGGAGGCAATGAAATTGGAATGGGTCGTTTGGCTGATGTTATACCCCTTTATGAAAATCTTTCTAGTCCCCCTACAGTTACCAAAACTTCAAAATTAATCATATCTAGTGTATCCAATTGGGGCGCATACGGTTTAGTGACTTCAATATCAAAGATTGTGGGTAAAAGATTATTAATTTCGTCTCCAGACGAAATTAATTTAATTGAAAAGATTGTAGATTTGGGAGCGATTGATGGTACCACTAACATAAATGTAAATAAAGTTGATGGATTCAATTTATGTGAAAACAGTAGGATTATCACAGCTCTTCAACATTATCTTGACCAATCTAATATCAACTGAACGGTGTATCATGCCAAAACTGAATTTAAATATAATAGATAAAATTACAAAACAAAACGTAGCTGCTAGAGTCCAAATTCTTGATTCACAAGGGGAGTTTTTGTCTCCCGCAAGTTCGATATTAAAAATAGGGCCTGGGTCTCCTTTTTTTTACTCTGATGGGGTTGTTGAATGTGAAGTTTCTAGAGGACCTTTGCAAATATTGGTTGAGAGAGGCACTGAATATATACCGAATGTGATTTCAATAGATGTTTCTAACGAAAAAAAGAATTTAGCTATTGAGTTGGCTAAGTGGTCTAATCTAGAGGAACAGGGCTGGCATCCGGGTAATACTCATATCCATTATGATGAAAAGGAGCAAGATCCAGATGGAAGACTGCAATTAGATCCTAGGGTTGAAAATCTTCGCATGACAGCAGTAAGCATTTTAAAAAGATGGGATCTAGAATATGCTACCAACAAATTTACCCCTGGTATCCTAAATGATTTTTCTTCCGAGGATTATTATGTTGAATGCGGAGAGGAAAATAGACATAATGCGAATGGTAGTCATGACATTGGATATGGACACATAATGTTGCTGAACATAAAGAACATAGTACATCCAGTAAGCAGAGGTTTATTAGTAGATGCATTTGATCCTGATTACCCTCCTTTGTCTTATGCTTGCGATGACGCACATAGGCAAGGAGGCATTGTCATTTGGTGCCATAATGGGAATGGCATGGAAGCTCCCGTTGCTGGTGCCTTAGGTAAGGTGGACGCATTTAATGTGTTTGATCCAACATGGATGGAGCCGGAGTATGATGTTTATTATAAGATGTTAAATACGGGAATCGAATTACCACTTTCAACAGGGTCAGATTGGTTTGTGTCGAATGCTAATAGAGTATATGCATATACAGGATCAACTTTTGATTATGAGGACTGGCTTAAAGCCCTGATTTCGGGAAAAACTTTTGTCACCAATGGACCAGCGATATACCTTGAAGCAAATGATGTTGGAGTAGGTGATGTTATTCAGATGGAATCAAACGAGAAGATTAGCGGAACTATAAAATGGGATTCTAATTTTGCAATACATGGTGTTCAACTAATTTATAATGGAGATAGTATTGTTTCTCGCAGCTTCGAACCAGGATTAAAATCGGGTGCTGTACAATTTGATTTAGACTTGGAGTTTGAAGGTTGGATTGCAGCGAGATTACATAGTAAATCTAGAGATAGCTTTAATCAACCAGTGTTTGCTCATACAAGTCCAATTTATTTAAAAAATGGAAGGTACAGTAATGCAAGAAAGCAATCTGCTAAATGGTTTAACGATCGGATAGAGGAATCAAAGTATTGGATTGGTACTAAAGGGAAGTTTTATAACAATAAACAAAGAAAAGAAGTTATGGATTTATTTAATCACGCCCAAGCGATATACAAGCAGAAATGTTAAAGATATTGTCAAATCATTTTATAACTTGCTACTGAGGATTTAGGGAGAAATATATGAAAGCCGTTTTTATGCTCGAGCACGGAAATGCAGAAGTACTGCAATATGGAGATGTGCCAGAACCAGAAATAGATGACAACGAAGTCAAAGTTCGTGTAAGAGCATGTGGTATAAATAGGCTTGATATTTTTACTAGAGCAGGTAAAAGAGGCGTTAAAGTAAATTTCGATGGCCCGCATATATTAGGTGGTGACGTTGCTGGTGATGTGGTTGAAGTGGGGAAATCGGTAAACAGTGTAAAAATAGGACAAAGAGTAGTGGTTAATCCTCGGTTGGTCTGCCTAGAATGCAACGATTGTTTAATTGGAAATGATGAAAGTTGCACTAGATACAGGATGTTAGGTACTTCGATTAATGGAGGATATGCAGAATATACTAAAACACACAAGGATAATGTTTTTGAAATTCCAGATTCTCTTTCATATGAGGGAGCAGCAGCTTTGCCGACTGTTTATGTACCTTGTTGGAGTATGTTCAAAAGAAGGGCGAAATTGAAAAGTTCAGAGACTGTTTTGATCGCTTCTGCGTCTAGTGGTGTTGGTAGTGCCGCTATTCAGTTCGCAAAATATGCCGTAGGTGCAACTGTTATAGCAACTACTAGCAATGAATTCAAAGCCCAGAAGGCGAAAGATATAGGCGCAGATTTTGTCATCAATTATAAAAAAGAGGCAATTGATGAAAAGGTTATGGATTTTACTAATGGTAAAGGAGCAGATGTCATATTTGACCATGTTGGAACAGACTTTTGGAATCAAGCGGTGTCCGTCCTTGCCCCTGGCGGGAGATATGGGATATGTGGGGTAACTTCTGGATACAAAGCAGATTTGCAAATGGGAACTTTGTTTATGCGGAATCAATCAATTTTTGGGATTCACATGGGGAAAAAGAATGATTTATCAGAAATCATTAAATTGGCTGGAGGTGGTTTGATAAATCCTGTAATTCATAATACTTTCGATTTGAAATCAGCTAGATTGGCGCATCTAGAGATGGACAAGAATGAATTTTTTGGGAAATTAATCATAACTGTTGCTTAGAATATAAATAATATTTTTATTAAATACTATTTTTCCTGCGAGAATGGAACAAATAATGATTTGCAAAACCTGCATATTGTCCAAAATATTGTTGGCTCCATTGCCGCATTTGAATTTTAGACATCTTCGTTTGTGTTTGAAAGTATGATTCTTGCAAGACGCGATCAATCCAAACGTCTATTGGAAAAGCATTAAGTTTGTCTAACGAAAATAGCAATATGCAGTTTGCAACTTTATCCCCAACCCCATCTATTTTGGTTAAGAAGCTTAAGCAATCTTCGTAAGATTCATTTCTATAGCTCAACAAATGTTTACTCATTTTAGAAACAGTTAAAGCGGCAGAATGAATGTAAGCAGCTCTATAGCCTAAACCTAAATTCCTTAATTCCTCTGTAGTAACTTTAGATAAAACTTCGATTGAGGGGAAAGATTTTCTTGAATTAGTATCGTTTGAGATAGGCTGTCCGAATTTGTCGCATATGGCCTCTATATTTTTTGTGATACGTTTAATGTTTGAAGCCGACGAACAAATGAAGGATATTAGGCATTCCCACGGGTCTTGCCTGAGTATGCGCATCCCATGGTATTGTTTTATCGATTCAGCAACAGATCTATCTTTGGATACAGACAAATAAATTTCATTGATATTGTATTGGTATCCTAAGTAATCTAACAGTAATGGCGTGAAAGCAACCTCGTTATCAGGCTCACAGCAGAATTCGATTTTTATATTAGATATTTCTCGTAATTTAATTTCAGTATTAGCGATTACCCCGTCGAACCAACCCGATTTGTATTTCCATCTAAAAGCTTGTCCGCTTAATAAAGTAGCACGTAAATTTATTGGCTCAATTAAATCTAGTATCAATATAGTTCCTATATTATCTAAATATATATTTATTTGACTAAAATCAAATTATGTATGTGTTTTGATTTGAAGAAGTCGTCTGGATTATTGTGGAAGGAATTGAATATTGGTCCCATAAAGCAAACTTAATGTTTTCACCTATTGACCTTGTTTTAATCGGCACCATTATTGTGGGACCGCTTCCTGCTAGATGATATTCATCTAAACCTAATTCTTTGAGGCTTTTCGAATACTTTTTAAATGTTGGGAATTGGTTTGGTGCAATTTTATCGAAGCAGTTAAATAATTTTGTGCACCGCAGACTTCGGGAAGTTTTAATAATTGAAGCGGATTCATAGCTCCATTTACCAGAAGTATATTCATTTGGCGATATTGCTTTATACATTGAATAAGTTTTATTGAATAATACATTTTCATTATGTAGTAGTAAAAACAACACTGGTTTTATGTCGGGCAACTGTTCAATGTTTTCGCCCTTTCCGCTAATTAATGCGGTGCCACGTGATATAAAAAATGGTACGTCAGAACCAATTGATTGTGCTAGAGAAACGAGTTCAGTTGGATTCAAATTTAATCCCCACATTAAATTAAGCGCAATTAAAGTTGTAGCTGCGTTGCTACTGCCACCTCCCAAACCGCTTGATATAGGTATGTTTTTGTTTAAGTATATTTTTACACCTTGATTAATGTTGAATTTGTTCCTTATTAATTTAACAGCTTTAAATATAAGATTTGTTTCTGAATTCAATTCTTTGATATTTGAAGAAATCACAATGTTTTTATCAGACTCATAAGTGATAAGGTCAAAAATGTTTATAGTTTGCATTATCGTAGATATATTGTGATAACCGTCTTTTCTGCGATTGATAAGCTCTAGTGTAAGATTGATTTTGGCAGGGGATTTGTAAACTAACATTATGAAAGATTTAATTTGATATTTTCGGAACTATTAAGTTCATTATATGTTTTGTATAGATTTCCCCATTCAACAATACTTAGTTCTTGAGGTCTTTTTGATGCGTCAATTTTTGATTTATCCAAAAGTTCAAGCGAAATACTTTTAGGGATATTTAAACCATGATGTATGGAATTAGCTAGGCGTTTTCTAGGTGTAGAAAACCCAAGTTTTACTAATTTGAAAAAATCTGTTTCTGAATCCACTTTTAACACTGGTTTATCATAGGGCTTTATTGCTATCAAACTAGAATGTACTTTTGGTACAGGTTTAAAAGATTTGGGTTTTATATGAGTTACAATACTAGGTTTACCATAAAATTGAACGATAATAGACAACATCCGCATTTGTCCGATATCAGCAGTCATCTGTAATGCGACTTCTTTTTGTAGCATAACGACTATCAACTTAGGTTTATTATTTCTTTTCAAAAAGTTAATCAATATCGGATTAGCAGCGTAATATGGCAAGTTAGCAATTAGTTTGTATTCACCCATGGAACTATATTCATCAACATTGTAAAACCTTCCATCTTCTGAAAGTATGTTTAGGTTCGTATTTCCTTCGAATTTTACCTTTAAGCGTTCTATAAGATTTTTATCAATTTCTAAGGCAATAACTTTACTAGAATTTTTGAGTAGTTCAGATGTGAGAAATCCTTTCCCGGCGCCAATTTCAATAATGGTTTCGTTTACATTTATATTGGATGTTTTAATTATTCTTGACCTGACGAATTTATCAATCAGAAAATTTTGGCCTAAAATAGTTTTGGATTTAGACATAATATGTTCGCTTTGTTTGCATATTAAATCAAAAGCTGTGCACCTCTAATTCGATATACTTACCGTAGTATTGAAAAATAAATAGGTTCAAGTAAGGCAATTCCACGTCACCCAGAGAGGCTGGTTACCGCTGCTTCCTTCCGGACCTGACGGGGTTTCCAGAACTCTGCCGCGTGGGACCCAACTCTCATCACCTATATTATTATTCAAGAGACTGCAGCATATAAACCTCTAAAGAGGAATTCGGTCCCGCTAGAGCGGTTTGCGAGTACAAGGCACCGCTAGTTCCCCACTTAGCACAGCCATTTTATACTACAGTGTTTAGTTATTCGGGTAAAGATTTAATAAATAATCTTATAGGTTTATTAGGGGTCATTGTTAAGTACACTAAGAAAAGCTTCTTGAGGTATTTCAACCCTACCAACTTTTTTCATTCTTTTCTTGCCTTCTGCTTGTTTTTGCAATAGCTTGCGCTTTCTAGTTACGTCCCCACCATAACATTTCGCTAGCACGTTTTTCTTTAATGCTTTGATATTTGTTCTGGAAATTATTTTTGCACCAATTGCAGCTTGTATTGGGACTTCAAATAATTGTCTAGGAATTGAATCCTGTAACTTTGCAACTAATTGTTTGGCTTTAGAATAAGATTCGTCTCGGTGGGTAATTATCGAAAGTGCATCAACTTTTTGACTGTTAACTAGAATATCAAGCTTTACCAAATTTCCTTTTTGATAATCGGACACTGAATAATCCATGGAGGCGTATCCTTGAGTCCGTGATTTCAATTGGTCATAAAATTGAACTAACATTTCTGACATTGGCATGTCGAATTCTAAAATAACCCGGTTCGAATTTCTATCAGATGCCATATCTTCTGAATCCAATGAACTATCTTGGCTGGAAGTACCAACATCATCTGAATCAGATTGGATATATTCCATTCTCGTTAATTTACCCCGTTTGTTGGTGACAAGATCCATAATTTGACCTATAAAATTTGATGGAGTTAATATGGTCAGGTTTGCCCAGGGTTCGAGGATTTCAGAAACCATATTTTGTTCAGGTAATTTAGAAGGATTGTCAATCATAATAGTTTCAAGTTCTGTAGTGACCACTTTATATGACACGCTAGGTGCTGTAATTATTATGGTTAATTCATACTCTCTTTCTAGGCGTTCTTGAATTATTTCCATATGTAACAAACCAAGAAAACCACATCTGAATCCAGAACCAAGCGCAAGAGAATTTTCAGGGGTATAGTTTAAAGAAGCATCATTTAGCCGTAGCTTGTCAAGAGCATCTTTAAGGGTTTCGTAATCTTCTCCATCTGCAGGATACACTCCTGCAAAAACCATTGATTTTAATGGTGTATATGTATCTAATGGGGTTTCTGCAGTTTCTTTTGCATTAGTTATTGTATCTCCAACAGTAGCTTCATTTATTGATTTAAGGCCGCTTGCAATGTATCCAACTTCTCCTGCTGCTAAAACATTTACTTTTTCAGGCCCAGGAGTCAATATGCCAAGTTCAATGATGTCACTTTCTATTTTATTAGACATCATTAATATTCGAGAATTATTTGTTAGGGCTCCATCTATTATTCTAACGAAAGCTACCACCCCTTTATATGGGTCGTATTTGGAATCGAAAATAAGGGCTCTTAATTTCTTTTCCTTATCTGCTATTGGTGGAGGTATTTTGTTTACTATGGTTTCTAATAGGAGTGGTATGCCTTTGCCGCTTTTGGCTGATACCATCAAAATCTCATCTTGAGTAAATCCAAATGTTGCTTGTAACTCTTTAGCGATTTCTTGAGGCCTTGCTACATCTAAATCTATTTTGTTTATTACTGGTATTAGAGTTAAGTTTTGATCAATCGCCTTGTATACGTTAGCTACGGTTTGAGCCTGAATTCCTTGCGTGGCGTCGACAATTAGTAAGGCGCCTTCGCATGCGGAAAGACTACGTGAAACCTCGTAAGAAAAATCTACATGTCCGGGTGTATCTATCAAGTTCAGCTGGAAAGATTTAAGATTATTTGCGTTGTATAATAATCTAATTGCTTTTGCTTTTATTGTTATGCCACGTTCACGTTCCAAGTCCATTGAGTCCAAAGTCTGTTCAATGACGGTTTGGTTGTCATTTTTGGTAAGTTCTATTAATCGATCAGCAAGCGTCGATTTACCGTGGTCTATATGAGCGATAATGCAAAAATTTCTGATGTTATCATTCATATCAGTGATTTTATAGGTACTTCCTGTATTGCGAACATAGGTATATAGTCTAGTTTTATATGTTTATTTTTGGTGGGGAAGCCGGGACTCGAACCCGGACGCCAATAGGCACGTGATCCTAAGTCACGCTCGTCTACCAATTCCGACACTTCCCCAATCCAAGAATTGGATTAATAGAATCTAATTTTATATTTCCCTATATTCCCCTTCCACAGTATTTTCATCATCTTTATCTGGATTTTCTTCTTCAGTATTTCCACCTTCATCTTCAGCATCAGGTGGAGGAGTTTGGTTATATACTGATTCACCAAGTTTTTGGATGCTTTGTTGAAGAGATTCTGTCGCTGAAGTTGTTTCTCCAATATCCATAGGTGTCTCAGTCAGTTTATTTTTTAATTCAGATATTTTCGTTTCGACTTCCGTTTTTAATTCTTCAGGAATTTTGTCGCTGTTTTCAGAAACCATTTTCTCTGATTGATATATAAGGCTATCAGCATTGTTCCGAATCTCAATTTCTTCCTTTCTATTTTTATCTTGTTCTTCGTTGTCTTTAGCATCTTTTATCATTTGGTCGATTTCGTCTTGGGTTAATCCAGAACTAGCCGTTATGGTGATAGTTTGTTCTTTACCTGTACCCTTGTCTTTGGCGGCAACATTTAAAATGCCATCAGCGTTTATATCGAATGTGACTTCAATTTGAGGAGTGCCTCGTGCGGCTTTTTGTATCCCATCCAAGTTGAATTTGCCTATCGTTTTATTTTCAGTTGCCATTGGTCTTTCGCCTTGTAAAACGTGAACTTCCACACTGGGTTGATCATCGGCGGCGGTAGTGAATGTTTGTGTTTTTGCAGTTGGGATAGTAGTATTTCTTGGTATCAGTGCTGTTGTTACTCCACCAAGAGTTTCTATGCCTAGTGTCAGTGGCGTTACATCCAATAACAGAACATCTTCAACGTCTCCTTGCATTACGCCTGCTTGGATAGCTGCTCCCACGGCCACAACTTCATCGGGGTTTACTCCCTGATGCGGTTCTTTGCCGAAGAATGTAGAGACCATTTCTTTAATTGATGGCATTCTTGTCATTCCACCAACGAGTATTACTTCATTAATTTTGCCAGGTTGGATGTCAGCATCTTTCAACGCTTGTTCACACGGGGTTTTAGTTTTTGCAATTAAGTCTGATACCAATTGCTCGAGCTTAGACCTGCTTAAAGACATGACTAAATGTTTAGGCCCTGATGAATCAGCTGTTATGAAAGGCAAATTGATTTCTGTTTGAGTTGTTGTACTAAGTTCTATCTTTGCTTTTTCTGCTGCCTCACGAAGTCTTTGTAAAGCCATACGGTCGGTTTTAAGGTCAATACTTTGTTCTTTTAGGAATTCTTCACAGATCCAGTCAATAATCCTTTGGTCGAAATCATCTCCTCCTAAATGAGTGTCTCCGTTAGTGGATTTAACTTCAAAAACACCATCCCCAATTTGAAGTATTGTTACATCGAAAGTTCCACCACCTAGGTCATATACT
>CAYRIG010000020.1:0-3167 GCA_964424315.1 uncultured Dehalococcoidia bacterium
AATCAAAAACTGTTACTATAATCTACCTAATCAATTAACTCATCATGTAAATAGGGACCTAAATTAAGATGATCAACAGATACATATATTCACCATTTACTTGGGCTAGTTCGGGTTTTATTGTAGGACTTGCTTTAGGGGTATCTACAATTTCAGTATGGATTTTGGCCATAGGGTTCTTCCTTTTTTTAATATGGCTAAATTATTTAGGGCCAGCCAATGAAGATAACGAAGGCTGGCGTTTTAGCGCAGCCCCTGCATTTATGATGAGCTGGATTTTAGGGATACTTGTAAATAGCCTCATAAATTAAACAACATTACCTAAGATTAAAAACAAGGAGCTTTAGCAAAGGGTGCTCTAAGTATATTAAGGACTCCTTGACACCAAACTAATGGTAAGTTACGCTACGAAAAGTGGGGCCTGTAGCTCAGTGGTAGAGCAAACGGCTCATAACCGTTAGGTCGCTGGTTCGAACCCAGCCGGGCCCACCAATAATCATTTCCTGTCATCCATCAGCACAAATAAACTTTGGCACAAAATTATTATCAATTTATATTTATGAAAACGATTATTTAATTAATAAATTAGGAAATTAAAAGCGATCCCCAGTTTTATCTGGGGATCGACTCAAGGAGGAGCCAGTAGAAGCTTAGTTCAAACTAATTATCATCTACTTACGCAACTAACTGGCCTGTCAAATTTATACCATATAAAGTACACCCGGTCAATAATGGCACAACATAAAGTATGATATTATCGAGAAAGCCATGGTTTTGTTATGAGAAATACAATATTCAAATTTTTCCTGCTTATTTTAATAATAAATTTTTCAGTAAATTCTTGTAAGGATTCAGCCTCCTCATCCAATAAATTTACACAACCCCCAATAAATCAACAAACTGTTGAAACCAATACTGATAATAATTTAATGGTTATATCTACTGACTTGAATATCGGTGAAAATAGATTTGTATTTGCAATCATAGATAATGATCAAAATCCAATATCTATCCCTAATATTAAAATAAGCTTAACCAACTCAAATCAAACCACATCTGACTACAATGCAACATTTGAAAAATGGCCTTCTGGTAAAACGGGTGTTTATGTAACCCATCCCTATTTTGATATTCCTGGACCTTGGAAGATAAAAACTACAATAAGCCCAAATAACATTACCTTCAATACTAAATTCATAGTTGCTACTAAAAGTAAAACACCCAAGATAGGCGAACCCGCTCCAAAAAGTAATAACAAAACAAGATTTTCACATCCAAACTTAAGCGAAATAACCTCTGAAATAGAACCTAATTTAGACCTATATACCTTTACAATTAAGGAATCTGTGGAAAATTCAAATCCGGTCCTATTAACTTTCTCCACACCTGGATTTTGCCAAACAGCAACATGTGGACCGCAAGTGAAAATAATATCTGATTTAAGTGATAAATATAAAAATACTATGAACTTTATACACGTTGAAATTTATGACAATCCACATGAATTAGCTTTGCATTTTGCTAAACGAAGAATTGCTCCAACAGTGAATGAATGGGGGGTTTTTACTGAACCTTTTACATTTCTAATTGATAAAAACGGTATAGTTTCAGCAAAATATGAAGGATTTGCCACATATTCCGAAATAGAATCAGACTTAACAAAAATAATTGGATCAGATTGATAAACACTCGAACTAAACCAATAATAATTGATAGGAGAATACTTTATTTATTACCTTTCAGCCAAATTAACCTTTTTGATAATTTTTTTATTGATTAGTATTCAAACTAGCCTGTTATATGCAGATAGTGAGGGAATTGTAGATTTCAGTAAAATATCTGGATCTCACAAAATAATATTGGAAATAAAACCTAAAGAACCCCTGGTTGGAATCTGTCATTTTACTATCAACATATTTGATATTGAAAATCAAGAATACATAACTGATGCAAAGGTAGAAGTTTTTGCATCCAATGAAGGTGCAGAAAAACCTTACAAATCATTTGCCCTTAGTAACCCTGCAATACCTAGGGACTATAACGCTAAATTCAATTTCAAGAATTCAGGCGAATGGAAAATAAAAATCATATCTTCACTAGAAAATCATCATCATCAAGATGTAACATTTGATATAAATGTTAAAGAAAACCCTCTACAGTCACAAATGGAAGGAACTATATTATGGATTTTCGTTTCGTCGATATTGGTAATTGCACCTATAATACTATGGTACAAAAACAAACAATCTTAACTAATTCAGTTAGTGTAGCTTCTAACTTAACCAAATCAAATGTGAATAATAGAAACTATTAAGTATGACTATATCAAAAAAAATTAAAGACTTTATGGAACAGGGTTCCTGGATTCGTAAAATGTTTGAAGAAGGAGAAGCTTTAAAACAGAAAATCGGGAAAGATAATATTTATGATTTATCTTTAGGCAACCCAGTTATTAGTCCTCCGAAAGAATTTTATACCAAACTAAGAGAATTAGCTTCAGATCCAATTGATGGGATGCATAGATACATGCCTAATTCAGGATATCCTGAAACTAGATCTGCAGTAGCCAAACAACTCAAAAACGAAACAGGATTAAACTTTGATTCTTCCCATTTAATAATGACTGTTGGTGCAGGCGGGGCTTTAAACGTAGTTATGAAAACAATATTAGATGCTGGGGACGAGGTAATCATTTTCGCACCATATTTTGTCGAATATATATTTTACGCTGATAATCATAACGCTAAATGTAAAGTAGTTAATTCAGATTCTAATTTCATCCCAAAATTGCATGAATTAGAAAATGCTATAACTGTAAAAACTAAAATGATCTTAATGTGTTCTCCAGGCAATCCTACAGGAGTAATATACAAGCCAGAAACACTTTCAGCTATTTCTAACATTTTATCTACCAAAGAAAAAGAACTAGGAACGGAAATCACCTTAGTTAGTGACGAGCCATACAGAAAAATCATATTTGACAATATAGACTATCCTCACATATTTAATTACCACCATAAAAGCATAGTAGCGACTTCACATTCTAAAGACCTCTCTATTCCTGGAGAACGAATCGGTTATATAGCGGTTAATCCTAACTACAAAAACCCTAAAGAAATAATAGACGGATTAACCTTTTGTAATCGGACATTAGGTTTTGTTAATGC
>CAYRIG010000020.1:3177-5342 GCA_964424315.1 uncultured Dehalococcoidia bacterium
ACCGGCGTTAATGCAAAGAATTATAGTCTCTCTTCAAAATGTAGCTATAGATGTATCCGATTACGAAAGAAAAAGAGATTTTCTATTCACAGAATTAACAAAAATCGGCTATTCAGTTGTAAAACCTGATGGAGCATTTTACATGTTTCCTAAATCTCCAACACCTGATGAAATACCATTCGTAGAAGAATTAAAAGCTCAAAGAGTTTTAGTTGTGCCAGGCACCGGATTTGGAACTCCAGGCCATTTTAGAATTGCCTATTGTGTCGAAGACTCTGTATTACAAAATTCGATAGCAGGCTTTAAAAAAGCATTTGAAAAACACCAGCCAAATTGATATCTTTAATTCTCTTTTAATCCAGTGCCAGTCAAAGGCAATAAAATTGTTTGATTTGGAATTATTTCTCCGATTTCCAGCAATTTAATAAAACCAGCCAAAGTAACAGCTGATGTGTACTCACAATACAAACCCCTACCAGCCAAAAATGCACGTGAATCAACCAACTGTTTTTCTGTTATTGATATAGCTCTACCTTGGGTTTGATTGAGAACTTGAACTATCTGGTTCAATCTTGGAGGTGATTTTACTGATATACCACTTGCCAAGGTCACTCCATTTTTTGGACTAGATGTATCAGAATTGTAAGCACGTGTAATCGGATCAACCAATTCAGATTGTATAGAATGCAATTTAGGCATTTTTTTTATCAACCCAAACAAAAGCAACTCTTTGAATCCTTTCCATGCTCCAAGAAAAAGTCCTCCGTTCCCTACTGGGAAAATAATGTGTTCAGGCAAATCACCTTTAAAATATATAGCAATTTCATAGGCAAATTTTTTATTACCTTCTATGAAAAAAGGACTCATAGCATGTGAAGCGTAATGTAAATCAAGTTTGTCTTTGTAATTAATCAATTTATCTGTAACATCAGATCTTGAACCATCTATCTTATGTACTGTCGCTCCATAAGCTGATATCTGAGCCAATTTAGACCCTGCAGCATCAGAAGGAACAAAAATATTTGATTTAATTCCTGCCGCTGCTGCATAAGCTGCAACTGAGGCACCTGCATTCCCTGAGGAATCCTCTACTATTTCTGCAATTCCATAATGTTTTGCAGCAGAAATCATTGTAGCCACCCCACGATCTTTGAACGATCCAGTAGGATTCATATATTCCAACTTGGCTATTAAATGTTGGTTAAAGTCAGAACCGACTGTTGATATCTCAATACACGGAGTATTTCCTTCACCTAAAGAAACTATAGACTCCTTATCAATAACAGGAGTCATTAATTCAATTAGTGCATTAACACTTGGATTCTGACTAATCTCTTTTATATACGAAGATGAATACTCCACATCTAAAATCCCATTACATTTAGAACACTTAAGCAATTCGAATAATGGAGTATAAATTTCGTTACAATCAATACAACTGAGTTGGAAATGATTCATGGGGTACCAAGATTCCTATAGTTTTGATGAAGGACAGTTATTTTTTAATACGGGCAACTATGCCCCCCACCAAAATTATCAATCCCAACACCAACAGCAAATACCCTAAAATTTTCAACAGTGCCGCGATAAGACCAGATACTAATAATATTCCAATCACTATAAGGATAATGCCAAAACCAATACCGGAATACATAACTTACACTCCATGTAAAACAAGATTTGAACCTTTTAAACACCCAAATTATTTTGATAGTTAGCTCAATTAATCTACCATTATAAACTTAATTCGGTCACACCCCAATCGAAAACTTATATTTCTTTAGCATCTATATATATTAGTCCTCACTGACTAGTTATATAAGACCACTTATTTTAAAATAAGTGGAGGATATTAAGGATGGTATTATGGACAATGAATTAATCGAACCATCAGATTTAGATGCTTCGAAACCGAATGCAAAAACAACAATTAATACAACATCTAAACGAGTGATATATAAAGACTTCATCTTGATGGCAACATTAATCACGGTGATTGTTCTAGACCAATTATCAAAATATATAATTAAATCGACATTTAACCTTTACGAGTCTTGGCCAGAAACAGGAATTTTTAGAATCTACCACACTTACAACACTGGAACAGCTTTCGGATTACTTCAAGGCCAAACAATACTCCTTATAATAGCATCATTAATAGCTTT
>CAYRIG010000020.1:5352-12853 GCA_964424315.1 uncultured Dehalococcoidia bacterium
CGAATATACTTTAGGTAATATAATTCTGAGAATGGCATTAGGACTTCAACTAGGCGGTGCCATAAGTAATTTATCAGACAGATTGGCATTTGGTTCAGTCACCGACTTTATTTCGGTTGGATGGTGGCCCGTTTTTAATATTGCCGACTCCAGCATAGTAGTTGGTATAACAATTTTAATTGCTGGCATCTTTTATAGGGAAAAATTATCAACACGGAATGAACAAAAATCTTGAAATGAATGTAATGGTACCCCCTGATAATCCCTCTAAAACATTTGAAATACAAGTGGCCACAACTAATTCTAGATTAGATGTTTTTCTATCTTCCAAACTTTCTAAATATTCAAGAAGCAAAATCAAAAAAATGATAGACGAAGGAAACGCCACTATAGATGGTAAACCTGCTCGTTCATCATCATTAATACAACAGGGACAAACGGTCAAATTAACAATCAAAGAACCATTACCAACAACTTCTCTCGCTCCTTTTGAATTAAGTTTAGATGTGATATTTGAAGACGAAAATATTGTTATCATCAACAAGCCACCAGGACTCACAGTACATCCATCTCCTAATAACACAACAACAACTCTTGCCAATGCAATTATTGCCAATTATCCAGAAATTAAATTCCCGGGCACTAAATTTAGACCAGGAATTGTACATAGACTCGATAAAAACACGTCTGGAATACTAATAGTTTCCAAAAATGAAGAATCCCATACCCACATCTCTAATCAATTTAAAACAAAACAGATTAACAAAGTATACATAGCATTGGTTGAAGGCCATATTTCACCTAAAGAAGCTATAATAGAGGGCAATATTGGAAGACATCCTACTAATCGAAAAAAAATGTGTGTTATTACAGACGGTAAACATTCAGTTACAAAATATAAAGAAATTGCTAAATATCCTAAAAACAGTTTATTGGAAATAGCACCCTTAACTGGAAGAACTCACCAAATTAGAGTACATTTAAATTCGATTGGATATGCTATCGTAGGTGATGATTTATACGGGAAATCAAACCAAAATTTGGAAAGGCAATTTCTTCATGCAAAAAAAATCGGGTTTATGATGCCTTTCACAAACAAATATGTGGAATTTGAGTGTTCCCTCCCACAAGATCTAACAAGATTTCTCGAGGATTTGTAATACAAAATTGATTAGTAACTTTATGTAATACGATATGAATAATATAAAATCCGACAATACAGTAAGAGTACGATATGCTCCCAGCCCGACTGGAGATCCCCACGTAGGGAATATCCGTACCGCCATATTTACATGGCTATACGCAAAAAACAAATCAGGGAAATTTGTTGTAAGAATCGAAGACACCGACCAAAGTAGAACAATACCTGGAGCAATAGAAAATATATTAGACTCTTTAAATTGGTTATCAATGGATTGGGATGAAGGACCTCCAGATGATAAACCTTTAGGCCCATATCTCCAATCGGATAGATTAGAAAAATTTTACGTTCCGTTTGCTCAAAAACTTGTAGAAAATGGGCATGCATATAAATGCTATTGTTCGCCTGAAAGATTAAGCGAAATTCGAGAAAAAAGAAGAGTGCAAAAATTAGATACTTCGTATGACCGAAGCTGTAGGTATTTAACACCAAAACAGCAAAAGGATTTTGAAGAAACCCAAATTACATCTGTTATTAGATTTGCTATGCCGCTTGAAGGCGAGTGGGAATTATCCGACATAATCCGGGGAGATGTAAAATTTCAAAATAAAGTCATAGACGATTTCATCATAATTAAATCCGATGGGTACCCAACATATCATCTAGCAAATGTAATAGACGACCATAGCATGGAAATCTCACATGTGATAAGAGCCGAAGAGTGGTTATCAAGTACACCCAAACATTTAGCAATTTACAAAGCACTTGGATGGAACCCACCACAATTTGCGCACCTGCCAATAATTTTAGCTCCGGACAAAAGTAAATTAAGTAAAAGACACGGAACTACTTCTGTATTGGATTATAGGAAACAGGGCTATTTACCATATGCAATGTTCGTATTCCTATCTCTACTAGGTTGGTCTCTCGATGATAAAACTGAAGTATTAACAATCCCTGAAATAATTAAAAACTTTTCTCTTGAAAGAGTCAGCAAATCCGGAGCTGTTTTCGACATCCAAAAATTAAATTGGTTAAATGGCTACTTTATGCGAACCATTTCAGAAGAATCATTAGCTGAAACTATATTAGACTATTGGAATAAATATCCAGAAATCGGAATTTCCCCAATCCCATCTATGTCACAAATAATGCCAATCGTACCCTTAATTAAAGAAAGGATTAAAACATTATATGAAGTTAAGCCTTTAGTAAATTTCTTTTTTTCTGATGATATACAATACGACAATGAAGATTTGATACAAAAAGGAACGAATAGAGAAACTACAAAATCTGCCTTAAAAAAAGTGATTGTAAATCTTTCGAATATTCAAGAATTCGATGAATTAAACATAGAAACTTCTTTAAGACTTAGTGCAGAGGAAATGGAATTAAAACCGAGACAATTGTTAGGATCAGTAAGAGTAGCTCTAAGTGGATTGGAAGTGTCTCCTCCATTATTCAAATCAATAGAGATAATAGGTAAAAAAAGATCTTTTCAAAGAATTGATAACGCAATATCAAAATTGGAATAATCATATTAAATAATTAAGGCAGGTAATACACACAATGCTTAACAAAATAAATGAAGATCTTAAAACAGCTCTAAAACAGGGCGATAATATAACCAAATCTGTACTAAGGTATTTGAAGTCTGAAATTCATAACAGAGAAATTTCTATAGGTTCAAGTTTAACAAATGAACAAATTATTGATGTATTAAATAAACAGGCAAAACAAAGAAGAGAGAGTATAGAAGCTTATACAAACGGGAACCGGAGTGACCTCGTAGAGATAGAAGAAAAAGAGCTTTCAATAATAATGAATTACCTACCAGATCAACTTTCTGAAACTGAGATAGAAAACATTGTAAAAGAAGGAATTATAGAGACCAAAGCTACTTCCTCTAAGGATATAGGCAAAGTGATGTCTTGGGTTATGCCAAAAGTAAAAGGGAAAGCCGACGGCAAAACCATAAGCGCTACAGTAAACGCAATCTTAAATAACTGAGACAAGGAATTTATAACAAATGAAGTTCGGTGTAGTCCAATTCCCAGGTACCTGGAGCGACCATGATTGTTACCATGTTTTATCAGAAGTACTAAAACAAGAAACAGAATATATATGGCACCATCAAACTGATATTTCTCATTTTGACTGCATTATAATACCTGGTGGTTTCTCTTACGGTGACTATCTTAGACCTGGAGCAATAGCTAGATTTTCTCCAGTTATGAACTCAATCAAAAAATTTGCTGATTCTGGTGGATTAGTTCTTGGAATATGTAATGGATTCCAAATATTATGTGAGTCAGGTTTATTACCCGGAGCCTTATTGAAAAATGAATCTCTACAATTTCGCTGTCAGTGGGTAAATTTAAAAGTTGAAAATATACATAATCCCTTTACCAAACTATGTGAACAAAATCAGGTGTTGAGAATCCCAATATCTCATGGAGATGGACGTTATTATGCAGAACCGAAAGTTCTGAAAGACCTACAAAGTAACAACCAAATCCTATTTAAATATAGCTCAGAAAATGGTGAATATAAAAAATCTTATAATCCCAACGGTTCTCTGGAATTTATTGCTGGAATCAGTAACAGGAACGGGAATGTAGTTGGAATGATGCCGCATCCAGAAAGGTGCTGCGAATCAATTCTTGGTAGTATTGATGGTGCTAAAATCTTTGATTCTATAATATCTAATAAATAGACCTTATTTAAAAAATATAAAACGATAATTCAACCTATGGATAATTTGAAACATTTACTTTCAGAGTTAGCTATTTCTGAACCAGAGTATGTAAAAATAGTTTCTTCACTTGGACGTAAACCAAATGAACTAGAATTAGGCATATTCGGCTCCGCTTGGAGTGAGCATTGCGGATACAAACACTCTAAACCGTTATTGAAACATTTCAATCAATTAGCAGCAAACAACGTATTGGTAGAACACGGCTCAGAAAATGCTGGTGCAATAGATATAGGTAATAATTTGGCTATTGTAATGAAAATTGAGTCTCACAATCATCCATCAGCAATAGAACCTATACAAGGTGCGGCCACAGGAATAGGAGGAATCGTACGAGATATTTTTTCTATGGGTGCAAGACCAATAGCACTTCTAAATTCACTTAGGTTTGGTACCCCTTCAAAATTAAACAACTTAAATCTATTAAAAGGCGTAGTCAATGGAATTTCCAACTATGGCAACTGTATAGGAGTACCCAATGTTGGCGGAGAGGTATATTTTTCCAGTTCTTATAATAATAATCCTCTCGTTAATGCTATGTGTGTTGGCCTAGTTGATCATAATAAAATCAAGAAAGCTACAATGGAAACAGGATCTTCAATATTTTTGATAGGTTCTGAAACTGGTCGTGATGGCATACATGGTGCTTCAGGGTTAGCCTCAAAGTCATTGGATGAAAATCAAGAACTCCGTTCAGCTGTTCAAGTCGGTAATCCCTTCATGGAAAAAATTTTAATAGAAGCATGTTTAGAATTATCTTTTAATGAACATATTGTAGGGATACAGGATTTAGGAGCAGCTGGATTATCAACTGCTACTGTTGAGGCTGCAGAAAACGGAGGATGTGGGATTTATCTAGAATTGGATAAAGTGCCACTAAGAGACGATGGAATGACCCCATACGAAATAATGCTATCTGAATCTCAAGAAAGGATGATAATAGCTGTAGTCCCAGGTCATGAAGATATCGTAATCAAAACATGTAAAAAATGGGGGATTTCTTTTGCCAAAATAGGACATGCAACTGATGATGGAATAGCTCAAATTGCATATAATTCCAATGTGGTAGCAACGATACCCACTAATTTATTGACCAACCCGCCAAATTATAAATTCAATACCACTAAACCTTCCTATATAAAAGATTTGGAAAGTTTCGATTTTGATTCTATTAACCTATCTTCAAATCCTACAGACTCATTAAAAAAACTACTTTCGTCCCCGAATATAGCTAGCAAAAAAAATATTTATCAACAGTATGACCATCAAGTTCAAACGAATACGATAGTCCCACCTGGATATGATGCTGCTGTTTTACGAATAAAAGGGACTAAAACTAAATTGGCTCTAACTTGTGATGGAAATGGAAGATATTGCTATATTGACCCAAGGGTTGGAGGGGCTATAGCTGTAGCAGAGGCTTGTAGAAATCTTTCTACTGTAGGTGCAAAACCTGTAGCAATAACTGATTGTTTGAATTTCGGAAACCCAGAAGAAAACGATGTTTATTATCAATTAGAAAAATGCATAGAAGGAATTGTCGACGCGTGTAAGATATTTGATATCCCGGTAATCAGTGGCAATGTCAGCCTCTACAATCAAACTAACGAAGGGAACATTTATCCAACACCAATCATAGGTGCATTAGGTTTAATTGAAGACGATGTTGCACCTCTATCTAGTGGTTTCAAATCGACTGGAGATATTGTATACCTACTTGGAACCTCATCACTTGGTACAGATACTACAACATTAAGTGGAAGCGAATGGGCTTATATTGACCAAGAATTAGTAGCAGGCACAATAAATATAGACCTCCAATTAGAAAAGAGGGTGCAAAATATATGCCGAGAACTAAACAAAATGGGAATCATAGAATCAGCTCACGACTGTTCAGAAGGAGGGATAGCAGTTGCTATATCCGAATGTTGTATAAATGGATCTAAGGGAGTAACTGTTACATCTGAAATTAAAGGAAGATGGGACGTTGCTTTGTTTGGAGAGGAACAGTCTCGCATTTTAATTTCTGCAAACCCATCAAATGAACATACTCTAATAGCAATATGTAAAGAAAAATCAGTCCCTATTATGAAAATAGGTTATGTATCAGAAAAAGATATATCTATTGGAAGTCTTATTCAAACAGAAGTGGATGATATAAGGGGTTATTGGGAAGCTGGAATATCTGAATACAATTCCTGACTACCAGATTTGCTTGACACAGTAACACCTCGATGCTATTTTGAATTAACAGTCCAACATTTAGACTGCTTATTATTACCGTTTTATTGGAGATCAATTTGCCTACATATGTATATGATTGTCCCGAATGTGGACATCGGTTTGAACTAAGACAAAGCTTTCAGTCAGAAAATATAGCACCATGTCCATTATGTGAAGCCAAGTCTCAAAGGGTAATTTTATCAGTACCAGTCGTATTTAAAGGTAGTGGATTTTACGTAAATGATTATGGGAAAAAAGGCAGTACGTCTAAACCCGCTTCTGAACAAACCGAAGATAAAACATCATCCGATAAGGTTGCTAATAACAAAGATGATAAAAAATCTGATGATAAAAATTCTAAATCAAATTCTAATTCAACCACAAACTCCAGTGCTTCAACTGAAAAATCCACTCCTAAATCTACCACCAAGTAAATTCAATTGAAAATTGTTTTACAGCGGGTGTCTAAAGCATCAGTATCAATTTCTGGCAAAATCTTTTCATCTATAGATCAAGGATTAGTTTTGTTGGTTGGAATTTCACATGCAGACGGACCGAAAGATATCGAGTATTTGGTAAATAAGATTACAAATATGAGATTATTCCCAAATGATAACGGGAATTTTGAAATTTCAGTCAAAGATGCCAACTACGAAATATTGATCGTGAGCCAATTCACATTATACGCTGATACAAAAAAGGGAAGAAGACCGAGCTTCACAGAAGCTGCCTCTCCAGAAAAAGCCAGTGATATATTCAATCAATTGTCTGCTGATTTTATAAAAACTGGAGTAGTTACTAAAACGGGGAAATTCCAGTCTCACATGATTGTTGAAATAGTAAATGACGGTCCGGTAACAATAATCATTGATTCGAAAGATAAAATCAATAAACTTTAAATTATCTCCAAACTGTAATCTAAAGCTGATACAGAATGAGTTAATGCTCCTATTGATATAAAATCAACTCCTGTCTCAGCAACAGATACCACGTTATCCAAATTTATTCCGCCCGAAGCTTCAGTTACGGCATTACCATCAATTATTACAACAGCTTTTTTCATCTGATTAGGCTCCATATTATCTAACATGATAATATCTGCACCAGCATCTAAAGCCATAACAACTTCGTCGATATTTGATACTTCAATTTCAACTTTCAAACCATTAGGGGAATTCTGTAAGGCTTTAGATATAATAGACTTAAAGTCATCTCCATTTTTGGCTGCCATATTAATATGATTATCTTTAATTAATATTCCGTCACTTAGATTTTTACGGTGGTTTTTACCTCCACCTATTGTAACCGCATATTTTTGTAAATGACGTAATCCAGGAATAGTTTTTCTAGTATCGAGTATTTCGGTTTTATATGTAGCTATC
>CAYRIG010000021.1:0-12402 GCA_964424315.1 uncultured Dehalococcoidia bacterium
CTATGTTAGCTAGTGTAGGTGTAGGACATTTTTCTTCTATAAACGATTGTGTCGATAGCTGGATAAATGAAACTGATATTATTCAACCAAATAATTCAAATGTAAAGTTGTACGAATCAATTTACGAGACTTACAAATCTTTGTATCCTGTATTGAAAGATTCATTTAATGCAACAAATTCATGATCAAACTTTTCTGAGGATGATATAGATTTTGAAAACCAACTTATGGAACATAGTCAAATTCATCGTATTTGTTGAAATAATTGCTGCCATAGTTATATTGATGTGGTTCATTTTTATAAGATAGATATATGGAATATTATGAATAAAAAAGACAATATCCAAAAATTAAACATTGAATCATCAAACACATATGAAAGAGTTGGTGGAGAACAATTTTTTTATGATTTGATAGATAAATTCTATAAATATATTGAATCTGACGAAATATTGAGGCCTATGTATCCTGAAGATTTAGCACCGGGCAAATCACATTTATCGAAGTTCTTAATACAATTTTGGGGAGGTCCAAATCATTATTCAGAAGAAAGAGGCCATCCTAGATTAAGAAAACGGCACATTAATTTTGCTATCAGCCAAAAAGAAAAAGATATTTGGGTCAATCATATGTTTTCTGCATTGGAATCGATGGAAATATCTGCCACTGATTTAAAGATCATGAAAAGTTATTTTGAAAAAACAGCAACGATAATGATAAACAGTTAAATTCCATTTATTTTCTACACATTAAACGTTACTTTCCAAATATCATTTAGTTCGATTACCTTCAATAGAAATATTAGGTATCCAGTTTAACCCCTTAGGTAAATACCAAGCCTTTGAGCCCAATAATTTCATAATACTAGGAACCAATATAGAACGGACAACTGTAGCATCAATCAACACAGCAGCTCCCAATCCGAATCCCATCGATTGGAAAAATGCTATTTCCCCAAGTGCAAATCCACCAAACACAGCTACCATAATTAATGCAGCTCCTGTAATTATGCTAGCTGTTTTCCTTAATCCGAAAGCAACAGAGTCATCGGCTGATTGAGTTTCATCAAAATTTTCTTTTATCCTACTTAACATGAAAACGTGATAATCCATTGAAAGTCCAAATAAGATACTAAACATAAACAAAGGAAGCCAAAATTCTAGTTGTTCAACTTGTTCAAATCCAAAAACATCTATCATGAACCCTTTTTGGAAAACCAAGACCAATAATCCGTATGATGCACCTACAGACAAAAGATTCATTATTATTGAAGCTATAGATATAGTTATAGACCTAAAGGCCAAAAGTAAAAGTATCAAACTAAGACCCAATACAAGTCCTACAACTATTGGGAAATAATCATCTGTCAATTCCACTGAATCAACAACTTGAGCGGAAGTTCCTCCAACATAAATCGTATAACTTGCACTTGGTACGTCTTTGAAGGCATCAGGAATTATTTCATTTCTAAGTCTCTTTATGGAATTCAACGATTTTTGGTTTTGGGGATCTCCTGGTATTTTAGAATTCAATTCAGCAAAATTTACTGAAGGCAACAAATTTATATCTGGTTTCAAAAAACCTATATCATCGGATAAATTAACCTCAAGTCTATTTATTGCATCAACAATTGGTTTTGAATTAATATCAGCATCTAAAACAATAATAGCAGGAGCGTCAGAACCAAATCCGAATTTCTCATCTAACAAAGAAAATCCGATTTTAACTGGTTCATCATCTGGCAAAACAGATATCCCGCTTGCACCTTTTTCCAAATCAAAATAAAAGTATGCCAAAATTATAAGAAAACCTGCAGCAATGACCATGCTTATATATGGCCTGTTCATAACCTGAATGGTTATCCAATTCCAAAAACCTTTTTCGGAGTTATCAGAACTATTTTTGTTTTGGAAAAACTTTAGTGCCCAACCTTTACTTCTAAGAAAAGAAAGTAATATCAATAAACCCATTACTATTCCAGACACAAACAACAATTTTGGTCCTAATTCCTGAGTAATCGCTATAAACAAAAACCCAATGGTATACAGAATGATTGTTATCAATTTAGGAACATGGAAACTATTAATTTTATCTCCAAGGATTCCTATTAATGCTGGAAGAAGTGTAGTTGCTGCAAGGACTGCAATAAAAACAACTAAAATAGCACCTACACCAAATGCTTGGAAAGTTTTTTCGGGTATTATAAACATTCCTACGAGAGCTAAAACAACCGTCATTCCACTATAGATTACAGCTCTTCCAGCAGATGTTCCTGAACTAACTATAGCTTCACGTTTTTCCAACCCTTTTTGTCTTTCTTCTCTATATCTGGAAAGAACGAATAAGCAGTAATCAATACCTACGGCAAGTCCCATCATTGTCATGATGTTTGGAACAAAATCGTTAAGATCAACAAATTGACCTAATATTGAAACAACCCCAATCGAAACAAATATTGCAACTATAGCTAAAATTACTGGAATCAATGCCGATATCACGGAACCAAACACGAGAGCCAATATTATTATCGCTACAGAAATTCCGATTGTTTCACCAGTTATTAAATCTTTTTCAGCCAACTCTTGAAATGTATATTCGATAGATGCTGTACCAATAAAATAATATTGAAAGTCATTGTCTGAAACTTCTTCTGTCAAATGAACCAATGGCGAAACAAGATTTCCTGATACAAAAGGTGCGGTAATCAATATAGTAGATCCATCTTGTGAAACGGAAATTTCATAATCAGGTAATTGACCTATATTAATTTCAATTTCAGATTTATCAATTTCGGATTGCACTTTTGTAAAAAATGAATTTAGTGCCGTTTCGAATTGATCAGAAGGAAATGTATAAACTTCAGAAGTAACAATCAACAAATTATCTGAACTCGGTTCATCTGATTGTTCATCTGATCGTTCGGCTGTTGGTGCAGTCGAACTTTCATTTGAACCACCGTCTGATGTTTGATTAAATTCAACCATTTTTTTATCTTTCAATTTTTGGGCAAGATTGGATTCGAGGTCTTTCGTCGTTCCTTGTCCTCCCTTAAGAGCAGAATCAAGATAGGTCTGTGATAAATACCCTGCAGATATCATTAAAAGAATCCATACGGAAACAACAATTATTGGACGGCGTGCGCAAAAATTGATAATGGATTTCAGGGACATTTAGTTTCCTTAAACAATTAAAATTCAAGTATATCTAATCATATTAATGATACATTCGTTGTTTGGTATCAAAATGTTAAAACGAGTTTCAATAATACAATTGAAATTAAATTTTATCAGATTTTAATAAGGTGTGGTGAAAAATTAATATCTAATATGCATTAATCTATTCGACCGTATAAACAATTTGGCATGGATGTTCAATACAAAACATATATACTCTATAAATAAACTCAAAAGGCTCAGTATATGACTAATTCTATAAACGCCGAGGGGAAAAAATATTTATTCATCGAAGATTCTACCATCGATGAGTTGTCCAATACCTGTAAAGTCCTTAATTCCCCCATTAAGTATGCTGGGAATCCAATTTTACGACCAAGCCAGCCTTGGGAATACAATGTAGGGTTCTTAGGTACTGTATTGAAAGATGATACTAGTGGACTTATTAAAACGTGGTATCAAAATTGGATCGACGATAATTATCGGGTTGGATATGCTACTTCACTGAACGGGGTCCATTGGGAAAAGCCTGATTGCGGTATTTACGAAGTCAAAAATAAACCCACCAATCAAGTTATGGCTAGTGGCTGTACACCCAATGTTATTTATGAACCAAGTGATCCTGACCAAAGCAAAAGATATAAAATGCTTTTTTGGGATTATGATATGTGGCAGACACAGAGTACCGCGTCAGGTTCAGTTGCTTTTTCAAATGATGGGATTCACTGGAATCAATATGCAGATAATCCTATACTTCACCATACGGGAGACACTCATTCCTTATTTGGTTGGGATCCTAGTTATAAAAGTTACGTTGCTTATATTAGGCCGGGAGGACCAAAAGATCGAACAAAATACACCAGAGTGATAGGACGCTCCACCAGTAAAAATTTCATTGATTGGACTGAACCAATCCCTGTATTAGAACCCAGTGCTTCCGAACCTTACATCGAATACTATGCAATGCCAGTTTTCAAATACGAAAACCTTTACCTTGGATTACTTTGGGTTTTCCATGTAAATAAAGAGGAACCTAAACCAAGAAGAACCGGAACGATGGATGTACAGCTAACAGTAAGTAAAGATGGAATTAATTGGGATAAAATTGATTCCGACCATGCTTTTATACCTTTAGGAAATCCTGGCACATATGACCAAGGAATGCTAGCAACAACAAATGGTCCAATTCAAATGGGAAATGAATTATGGTTCTATTACACATCAACAGATGGAGATCACGGCTCCAAATTCAGAAATTCTAGAGGAAGTTTAGCTAAAATGCGGTTGGACGGTTTCGTATCGATCAATGCAAACCAACAACTAGGTTATATAACTACAAACACAATATTATGTCCTGGAGGGGATCTTTATATGAATGCAAAAACTGATAATGGAACCATTGCAGTAGTTGTATTGAATGAATTTGGCAACGAAATAGATGGAACAAGGATTTATGACAGCGCAATATTCGACAGTGATTCAATTGAACATAAAGTAACTTGGCGTAATCACGTTAATCTGAATCATTTAAAAGGTAAAAATATCAGACTCAAATTTTACCTAAAATCTGCAGATTTATATTCGTTTACTATAAAAACAGATTGAATCATTAACTATTGATCAATCTAATTCTAGGGTCAAGAACTACTAGCAAAACATCCGAAATAAATGTACCTATTACTGTCATTGCTCCTAAAACCAACACGATTGAAGCAGATATAAATAAATCTTCTGTCAACAACGCTCTCAACAACAAGGGACCTTCTGTTGGCAGGTTCAAAACAACGGATACAATAATACTTCCTGAAATCAAAAATGGGAGTAAATAACCTAAAGTACTTACTAAAGGACTCATAGCTAATCTAACAGGATATTTCATAATGACTCTCCATTCCGGAAGACCTTTAGCTCTAGCAGTAATCACATAGGGTTTATTCAACTCATCAAGAAGATTTGCCCTCATAACACGAATGAGTGCTGCAGTACCAGCGGTTCCTACCACTACAGCGGCTATCCATAAATGTTTGAACAGATCTTTTACTCTATCAAATGACCACGGTTCGTTAAGGTATTCAGGAGAAAATAATCCACCAATACTCGTGTTGAAATATGAGAATGAAATCCACATAAGCCATAAAGCTAAAAGAAAATCTGGTACCGCAAGTCCTAGGAATCCTAAAAATGTAAATGCATAATCTTCAGGTTTGTGTTGCCTTACTGCAGTATAAATACCTATTGGTATAGACAATCCCCAAGCAAAGACAGCAGTGGTACCGGCCAGTATGATAGTTAAAAGTAATCGTTCCCCTATAACATGTGTAACTGGCTCACCAAATTCAAGAGAAAGTCCTAAATCACCGCTCATCATTCTCCACATCCATTTACCGTATCTAACGTGAGTCGGAGCATCTAAGCCGTATTGTTGGCGAAGATTCTTTTCCATTACATCTCCAATATAGCCAGCACCTGCGGAATAATCCCCTCCTCCACCTAATAACTCTTCAACATACATATCAACGAAATCACCAGGAGGAAGTTCAATGATTATCCAAGAAATTGCAGTTAATACTATTAATGTGAGTAATCCTAAGAGTAATCTTTGTACAATAAATCGAAACACTTTGCTGTTCCACCTAACTCAAAAATTTAATGGTAAATGCATCCATCCCTAACCTACCTTTCGGCTCCTGTTTAAATCCTACAAATGAAAAACCATAACTTTCGCAGTTTTCAATCACTGATAATAGAGGCTCAGGGTGATTAGGAATAATGGACCAACTATTGTTCCACTTAGATTCATCAGGGTTTATCGAAAATAATTCAGGTTTATTTGCCCATTTATTTTCACCTATAACCAAAGGTACATCAATATAATGCCACCTGGTATTGTTGTATAAAATCCAAAAGAAACATTGAGCTCCATCTAATTGTAAATTATCACCTCTCAGGTACACTGAAATCATTGCATTCAATAAATTGATAGCTTTTTCATTTACCCAATTCCTGTAAAATATCAAGGGTAAAATCGATATAGGACTTTCTGGTGTGTCCGCACTCCATCTTGTTTGATCTACCCAAATATAACCTGAATCATTGATTCCGCCATTTTTTTCATGTGTAGCAAGGACAAAATTGTTGGTTCCAGATATGACACTTGCATGATAATCGTATGAACACCATGACTCAGGGCCTTTTTCAAAATGATTATTTATATTTGTGTTTTGTGTCAATTTATTTCTCACCATTTTTCAAATATATCTTTATTCAAAAGACGGATACGATCTTTGCTGTTTATAAAAGGTTTTATTTCCTGTTTAAACTGTTGTAGGGATTCATCAATTGTATTGGTTGTAGTATCCAATATAAATTTATTCGTAATTAATGATTTTTCAAATTGCTCATCAAAGCTCTGTAAAACAATTTCTGTGTCTTTAACATCGAAGTATGTATGCTGGTGTCTATTTGGAAAAGGACTTTTAGCTTCTTTCACCCTATTCCTTATTGTTTCTGCCGATGCTTTCATTAATACAAATATCATGTCTGGCATAAGTTCGTTAACTTCTGCATCAAATTTCCTTGCTATCATCTGCCTATCTGCATATTGTCCAGGACCACCATAACCATAATAAATAGGAGCATATACAGCATCAGAATAATACCAATCTATCAAAAATAAATCACGCATCTCTAAATAGCCTCGAGTAAATTTATTGTTAATGTTGTATATCTGCAAAAGTTGCTGAAGACCAGGGTTAGCATTAAGAAGCTCCATTTCAGATTTTTCTCTGTGATCTTCATGTCCCATTGTGTGTACTACATGAGGAAGAGTGAAATGATCATGGAATGATAAATGAGGAGGTTCCAGAAATTCTTCTCCTGTTTGTTGAGCCCACCATCTGGATATTTCTATACCAAGAGTCCGCTTACCAGCATATTCGATTCCAGTCAAAATCAATCTCATTTTTTATAAGGACCTCCAAATAAATTGGTCAACCATATCTTAATTTTACCCTGATGCTTTAAATTGGTATGGTATCATCCTATGTAATTTATGAACAATACTGACAAGACTAACAACGGGTCTATCAAATTTAAAAACCACTTACTGAGACGAACTAGTTTTGGTTTATCTTTTACCGAAATGGAAGATTTATACAAATGTTCTTATGAACAAATTGTTGAAGTACTTTTGAACCCTGAAAAACAAACAGATTACGATCAATTACATTTTTATAGGTTACATCCAAGCGCAGAATTTATGTGGGAACATAAACATGCCAAACTTAATTGGTTTTATCGTATGGCACATAGCAAACGTTATCTTGAGGAAAAGATGGCACTGTTCTGGCATTATGTTTTCGCTACTGGAGATTCAAAAGTAGAAAATCCATCAGCAATGCACACGCAAATAGAAATGTTTAGAGAACATGGTATGGGAAATTACAGAACCTTGTTAATAGAGCTAGCTAAAGATCCAGCGATGATATTCTGGTTGGACAACCAGGAGAACCATAAAAATGCTCCAAATGAAAACTGGAGTAGAGAATTACTGGAACTGTTTTCATTGGGAGTAGGTCACTACACTGAAAAAGACGTGTTTGAATGTGCCCGTGCTTTCACTGGCTGGTCTATTGACTATACAGGATTTTACGTCTTTACACTGGGTAAAATACCCTGGAATTTTGAATATAAGCCAGAAGACCATGATAGTGGAGAAAAGACTTTCCTAGGTCATACAGGAAACTTCAACGGAGAAGATATTATAGACATAATATTAAAGCAACCTGCGTGTGCAGCTTTTATAACAAGACATCTATATAACTTCTTTGTTGCAGATGAACCCGAAGTTCCAAAGTGGCCCAATGAACCTCCAAGAGATCCCAAAGCTATAGAATATCTATCTAAGATATTTGTTGAATCAAACTATGAGATAAAGCCGGTATTAAGAGCTCTTTTCAATTCTGATTTCTTTAAAGAAGCTATGTATCAGAAAGTTAAAAGTCCTGTAGAAGTTGTTGTTGGTACATTAAAACTTACAGGGGATATGGACGGTCCTGACCCAAGATGGGGTGAAATATTTCTAACGCCGATAAACATGGGACAGGACATACTCAATCCCCCCACTGTTGAAGGCTGGCATACAGGTAAGGAATGGATTAACAGCGGAGCTTTTATCAACAGGGTGAACTTTGTTGCTGACAGACTGAAAAACACTGAGCTTCCTGGTGTTAAGACCATTGTGGAAAATGTGAAACGGAATTCAGATCTTAATCAAGCTGAATCGATAGTTGATTCATGTCTTGAAGAATTAAGTTGTTTTAAGTTGGAAACCCAAACATATAACGAGCTTATAGAAGAAATCAATTCGAATAATATTGAAGTATGTTCTGCTATCGGAGATGAAATTATCGACCAGCAAATTGGAAACATCTTATCTTTGATTGCTGGTACCAAAGAATACCAATTCTGTTAAACATTTCAATAACTATCATGAATAATTCAACAAAAACGAAATCTTGGATATTCAGCCATACTATTGGACGCAGAACGCATGAACATAATGATAGTAAATTAGGAAAAACAGGTGGATTTGCACTGCCGATGGACATAGCAATAGATAATGAAAACTTGATCTATATTCTTAATAGAGGATTTGGTTATTCAGTTGAAGGTTTTGACGGAGATGTGGGCAATAGGATAGGAAAAACTACTATAGATGAAAATCATATAGGAGATTTTGCTAGATACACTATGACATGGCCTAATAGTTTAGCAATATCTTCGGATGGGAAAATATATTGTTCAGATGAGTACGAAAACAGTATATACGTTTTTGAATCTGACCAAGTTTATACATTCCCTACTGCTGACCCTGCAATTGAAGTCAAATTTAAATGGGGTTCAAATGGTAATAAACCTGGTCAATTTAACGGGCCAACGGGTTTAAAATTTGATAATAAAGGCGATTTACATGTGGTAGACAGTGGAAACAATAGAATACAAATATTTTCTCCAACTGGAAGTTACATAAGGTGTTGGGGCAAATCAGGAAAGAAAGAAGGCCAATTTTGTAATCCTTGGGGTATATTTATCGATAATGAAGATAAAATATATGTAGCTGACTGGGGTAATAACAGGGTTCAAATTTTTGACCATGAAGGGCAATATATATCAACACTGGGTACAACTGGACCTAAGCATCAATTACTAAACCATCCTTCCCATGTTGCAGTAGATAAAGACGGAGATATATATATATCGGACTGGGGCAATAATAGGGTTCAGATTTTCAATCGTGACGGAAACTTCATCCAAAACCTCAATGGAGATTCTACAGATTTTTCAAAAGCGGCTTTGTATGTACTTGATAGGGCAGCTTTAGCCAATACGATGGCTGAAGAAACTTTAAAGCAAACCCCTAATTTGATGGAGCAATTTAAAGAGTTTGGTAGGCCGACAGGAATAGCAATCAATGAGGCAAATCAGGTGATAATAGCAGACTCGAAAAGCAGACTCCAAGTTTATAATAAAAATGTTTGGGATTAATACTTTTCTAAATTGGTAAAACCATCAGTTCATTGGAAAATATTATTTCACCACCGTAAATAGACTTGATGTCATTTACGGCTTTTTCTTTATTGTGCACTTCCGCTAAATTTGGGCCGACATGAGCCAGTACGAGTTTTTTAACTCCAGCCTCTTCAGCCATTTTCGCCGCTGCTTTTGTTCCGGTACAACCAATTAATTCTCCGTTTAAATCCATAACATCTTGATCATCCCAACACATACAGAACATTATGTCAGCATCTTTTGCTAAATTAACAATCGACTGGCAAGGTTGAGTGTCACCAGTAAAAACATAACTGCCATTTTTAGTATTGATACGATATGCAAGGGAATCAAGCCAAGGTTGAACATGCTCAGCAACGTCTGAAAATATCTCCCAATTATCAGATTGAAATTTAAAATGTGGAGATATATCAGTGGCGTTTATTTCGGGAGGTTTCCTAGGTAAACTACCACCTCGATTTACGTGTACGCGTTGGCCAGTAGGATGATTGATCCTTGATTTCCAATCATGAGCAAAGAGTCCATTTTCACCAATTATCCCTTCTGTTATTTTTTCAGTTAAGGTAGGACCAAAGACTTTCAATATTTTTTCTTTGCCGATACTTTGATCCCACCTACATAATAAGAAACACGGGTAATCAACGTCATGGTCAAAATGGTGATGAGTAAAAAACAGATAGTCTATTTTCGTTGGCCATAGACCTGCTTTAACTAATTTATATGTTGTAGCAGGACCACAATCTATCATTATCGATTCATTATCAATATTTAAAACATATGATGAACCGAAACGTTCTGCAGTAGGAGTCGGTGTACCTGCTCCAAGTACATGGATATTATTCATTGCAAATCCTTTTTCATTATTTTTTGTGGAATTGTTTTGCCATATTAACATTTATAAAATATTTAACTAAATAATATATAATCTTTTTACCCGCCTTAGCATTAAAACTTTTAGGAGAAACAAATTGTTATTGAATAACACTTTACCAATTGAAATTGTACCTGTAGGTCAATCAGAATATACAATTGACTTGAATGTATCGAGGGTAGGATGTTCACGCAATTCATCAAGAGATGTTGCTGCAACAAAACAATATATCAACGATATAAAAAAATCTGGATACAAAATGCATGGTCCGGCAGGTATCGCCTTTAAAAGTCGATATCTTCTAACCAATGAATCTTTGATTGAAGTTCAAGGTCCACAAACATCTGGAGAAGCTGAATTCGTTATTTTTACGTATAACGATAGTTTATATGTCAGTGTAGGGAGCGATCACAATGACCGAAGCCTTGGAGTCATGTGGACTGAAATGCTGGGTAAGATCGATGACACCGCTAAAAGTAAACAAATGGTTCCGTCTGTAATTGCTGGTAAAGCCTGGTTATATGATGAAGTAAAAGACCATTGGGACAAAATCGTTGTTAGCAGTAAGGTTAGTTTCGCAAACGAATTAGTTCCTTATCAACAGTATGAATTATCTCAATTGCTGAATGCAGAACATTACAAACATAACGAGAACTGGGTTTTAGAAGAAGCCAGTGTTTTGCTTGGTGGCTCAGGTCCGCTAGTTAATGGTATCCCGGATAATATATACAAAGGCCAAAAAGATTTAAAAGGTGCGGAATTCCCTAAAGATTTTCATTTTGAAATCTTTGATCCTATCTTAAATAGATCGATATCTCACAGTTACGATGTGAGATCCTTAGAACCGGTAGATTCTTTGAGCCTTTAATTCAGCCTATGGGAAAATTTATATCTCACGCATTAATATTATCAATCGTAATTATTTGCTTTGGTTGTGACTCTAAACGAAACCAATATTACAACCTTGGAGTAGAACTCAGTCATAAGGGAGAATTTGATGAAGCCATTGTAAATTACAATAAGGCAATAGAGATCGACCCTAAATATTTCAAGGCATATTACAATAGAGGAACTTCATATCTCGTTTTGGCTGATTACGATAGAGCAATGTTTGACCTTCATAAAGCTCTAGAGTTGAACGAACAATGCGCCGAATGCTATCTAAATTTAGGTACTGTTTATAATAGAACAAAAAAGTATAAAGAATCTATCTCCCAATATAATAAAGCATTAGAATTACAAGCTGATCTTTGGATCGCATACATGAACAGGGGTAGGTCTTATTACAGGCTTGAACAATACGATTTAGCTAAGTCAGATTATGATAAAGCCTTTGAAATAAACCCAAAAAACGACAAGTTGAAATTATGGAGAAAGGAAATCCCGTCAAATTATTGAATCCAAATCTTAGTTTTCATCCTTGTATTACCCCAAGATTAGAAAAACTTCCGACTTCACCGGCAATATCCATTGCAATTTCTCTTTCTTCCATGGAAAGGGAAGGGACCTCAGAAGCAGCTGCATTTTCAAGTAATTGATCAATATTTTTGGAACCAGGAATGACTGACGTTACTCCAGAAGTATCCAAAACAAATTTTAACGCCGCTTGTATCATAGTTCTTCGACCATCTTCAGTAAGAAATAAAAGATCAGAAAGTCTTTTCAATCCAGCAAGTGATTTTTCACTCGTAAATTTTGATTTTCGTACATCTTCTTTTTGCAATTTTGGATGAATATTAAAATACTTCCCGGTTAATGCACCAGACGCTAAAGGCATTCGTATCAAAG
>CAYRIG010000022.1:0-12329 GCA_964424315.1 uncultured Dehalococcoidia bacterium
TGATTGGAATATGTCCAACTATTCTATTTGGAGTTTCCCAGGAAAGGCTTTGGTTGAGAATTGTTATATTTAAAGGCTTTATAGTAGCTGATAAATCAATGATTGGTATAAAAAGATTCTTCGGTTTATCAGAGCTACTAAGAGAAAAAGCAGATATGGGAGAAAAAAGATTTATATCAATGTGTCCTTTATCTAGAGCAGGAATGATATTAACAGTAGCCGGATTTAATTTTTTCTTGCTTTGCTCTGTTTGTTGTTCGTTAATTTGTGATTTTGTACTTTGCACCGGAGTGTTTACAATCATCTCCGAAGGGGAACTCGTAGCTTTCCTAATGTCAGGTTGACTTGTTAAAGACATTGTATTATCAGGGGTTGGAGTGGGAGTTGCTATAATTGCGGTGGCAGATTTTTTTGAAATAATCGGTGCGGATGAAGAGGAATTATTCTCTGTGCTATTTATATAACTTTGGTCTTCTTGGTTTGAGGGCGACTTATTAGAGCCCATAGATTTGCTTAAAGTCGGATCAGTTTTACCGTGATTATTTTGTGTGATTGCTTTAGGTTCACTTTTGTTGCTAAGTTTTGCGCCTTGATTAAAAACAGAAGGCTGATCAAGGGGGGCAGGTTTTGATATTTCGTAATCAAAAGAAGCCATTTTTGAAGAATCAACCGATTGAACAATGTAGAGCAAAACAGATGTAGTTAAGAGAACAATTCCTATTACGGCTATTGAGATACCCGCAAAAAACAATTTTCTGTTTTTCGGTTTTATAAAACCCAAACCCTGACTCCTTCTCATTAGTATTATAAATCTTAAATAGAGAATAAGGTCATATTTTCTACAAAAAATTTAATTACTGCACACATTTTAAGCGGTAATTAATTTAGGGTTGGGAAGGAGAATATTTAAGAAGCAGCAATTTCATAGGATTTTGCTGCTTTTAACAACAAAGACTCGTTTAATGGGGCAGACATTAGCTGAAGGCCTATAGGCAATCCATTGTCAAACCCACAAGGAAGAGATATTGCCGGTATTCCTGCAATATTAGCAGGAATAGTTAAAACATCACTTAAGTACATTTCAACAGGATTAGTTGTTTTTGTCCCTTGCTTAAAAGCAACGGAAGGAGATGTGGGCGTGATCAAAATATCAAAGGATTTAAAAACCTCATTAAATTCTTGGCTTATAAGAGTTCTTACTTTTTGGGCTTTAAGGTAATAAGCATCATAATAACCTGACGACAAGGCATATGTACCTATCATTACCCTTCTTTTTACTTCTTTACCAAACCCCTCTCCTCGAGTTGATTCTAAAGCATCCCACATTGTTCCGGCTGAGTCAGAACTATGTCCATATTTAACTCCATCATATCGAGCTAAGTTCGCCGATGCTTCTGAAGGAGCAATAATATAATAGACTGAAAGAGCATATTTTGTATGAGGCAATGAGACCTCTTCAATTTTGGCTCCAAGCTTTTCAAAGAGAGTGATGGCTGCTTGAACCGATTCGTTTACTGCTGGTTCAATACCGCTAACGAAATATTCTTTAGGAACGCCAACGCGTAGCCCCTTGATCGAAGGTTCATTAATTGATTGCACGTCGTAAGAGACATTGTGTTTAAGAGACGTTGAGTCTTTTTGGTCGTGACCAGAAAGAACGGATAGGACTGAAGCGGAATCGTCAACAGTTTTGGTAAGGGGGCCTATTTGATCCAATGAACTTGCAAAGGCTATGAGCCCATATCTGCTTACGAGCCCGTAGGTTGGTTTTAGACCAACGGTTCCGCATAAAGAAGCCGGTTGGCGGATACTTCCTCCTGTATCTGACCCTATAGAAAAGATACATTCGTTAGATGCTACTGCAGCAGCAGCCCCACCGCTGCTACCTCCAGGCACCCGTGTATAATCCTTAGGGTTAGAAGTTGGATAAAAAGAAGAGTTTTCAGTAGAAGAACCCATGGCAAATTCATCTAGGTTTGCTTTTCCAAGTAAAATAGCCCCGCTTTTATAAAGTTTATCTACGGCAGTTGCGTTATAGGGAGGGATAAAATCCTGAAGCATTTTTGAGGCACATGTTGTTTTAATTCCTTTTGTGCAGATATTATCTTTAATCACCATAGGGATGCCGGTTAGTTCTTTTGTTGAGCCTTCAGATATTTGCTTGTCAGCCGACCTTGCTTGACGTAAAGCGAGGTCGGGTACAAAAGCGATCAATGCCCGAAGAGTAGGTTCAATTGATTCTATTTTGTTGATGTATGACTGCGTGAGCTCAACCGAAGATATCTTCTTCGAGAGTAAAAGCTTGCTAGCCTGAGTTATAGATAATTCTGTTAATGAAGAAGAAGGCATAAGGGTTAATTTAATACACGCCTAACTTTGATAAAGTTATTATCGGTGTCGGGAGAATTAGCTAGGACTTCTTCTGAAGTTAGCGAATCACCTGCAACATCTTCTCTCAAGACATTTTGGCTTTGAACGTTCCAGCCCGTAGGCTCTACGCTCGACGTATCTAATGCATCTAAATCAGAAAAATATTCAAATATGTTTTTTAAATCTCCTTGAAGAGATTTGATTTCTTGTTCAGTTAATTTGATACGGCACAGCTTAGCTATAGATCTTACTTCTGTTAATGATAATTCCATTTTTAAAACCCAGATATATTCATAGATTACTTTTATTAATGCTAGTTGCTATTGTAAATGAACCTATGGACAATATTCAACAAACGTGATTTATAGAACTTAAACCTGTTTGACTGTACATATTGCTGAATGCTAGCATGAATTCCGATTGCTAATTTAACTGAATGGTTTAATTGATCAACGAGAGCATAGTTCGGAGAATTTCTTATGGAGAACAAGAAAATACGCAGATACTTGGCCTGGTTTTTAATAGGGGTATCAATCATTATTATAGGAGTGTTAGGCAACGCGCTCATAGAAGATGATGAACCAACAGGTGACCAAAATTTAATACAGAAACAAAGTTCAGATGGCAATATTAAAAAAACAGATGGCGGAATTTCGGAAAGCACCAGGAACCTTATATATGCTAGATCAAGCCATACAGCTACGACGCTAGCAGATGGAAGAATATTAGTTGTTGGTGGTCTTGGATCAGATAAAAAACCAATGTCAAAAGTAGAAATCTATGACCCAAAGACAGATACTTGGACGGCAATAAACGATTGTAGGTCCCCTAGAGCCGACCATACAACAACGGTACTAAAAAACGGAAATGTTTTGGTTGTAGGCGGCACAAGCGACGTTGGAGTGGCATCAACAGCAGAAATATTCTATCCAAAGACAGAAACTTGGGAATATGCCGGAAGGATGCAGTTCGCAAGGCAGACACATAGAGCAACATTATTAAACGATGGCAGGGTTTTAATAACAGGTGGCAAAGGGGTAAATAAAGCCATTGATGCTGTTGAATTATATAACCCAGTTACAAAAGCTTGGAGCAGGGCAGGAAGCTTGAATTTTCCCAAGTATGGACATACTGCAACTTTATTGCCGGATGGAAATGTATTGGTTGCTGGTGGAGGAGAAGGTTTTGTCAGGCAGGTTCATGGCGAAATATTTTATCCTGAGTCATCTACTTGGAGGTCTTTAACGTCGATTATGGATATAGGCAGGGGAGGTCATACGGCGACGTTATTAAAGAATGAAACCATATTATTTGTAGGAGGAACCCAAGATTCAAATCAATCATCAATATACGACATTTCTGATGAAGGATGGATAAGGGGTTCTCAAACAGAAAAGATAAGAGACAATCAAACTGCAACTTTAATGAATGACGGGCGGGTTTTGATTACTGGGGGCGGGCTATCAATATTGTCGGCGGAAGTATATGATCCTGTTGCTCAAACATGGAGCTCTGCAGGGGATATGAACATTAGTAGGAGAGAACATACGGCGACAATTCTAAACAACGGAAATGTTTTGGTTGTTGGGGGGCAGCATGGAGGAGAAATAACCAGTTTGGTTGAAATATTTGACCCAAAGATAGACCGCTGGGATTCCTATAATTTAGAAGGACAATGGTCTGACGCGAGTGTAATGAATATGCCGCGTAAAAACCACACCTCAACTTTATTGCCAGATGGATCTGTTTTGATAGTTGGGGGAATAACCAGGGCTGATGACGTGGATACAAGTGGCCCAACCCAACTATTGGATCAGGCTGAAAGATATTTTGTTGACGGAATAAAAAAATGGACATTAGCCGGAAAAATGTTAAATACCCGGACAGGACATACAGCCTCTTTATTGTCTGACGGTATTGTTTTAATAGCTGGCGGAGGTTCTGTGGTAGAGGAGAATGACGAAAAGGAATTAAAACACTTGAAATCAACAGAAACTTACGATTATAGAGCCAATACATGGATTAAATCGCAAAGCATGAATATCAGCCGATGGGAACATACTGCCACGGTACTACCCTCCGGGGATGTTTTAGTTGCTGGCGGGGAAAATTCTGATGGCAAACTGTCTTCAACGGAATTATTTAAATTTGCTACTAAACAATGGGTTGTTCTAGACGATTTGTCTTATCCTCGTGCTCGACATATTGCAGTAATGCTTTCAGACAATAGGATACTTGTTGCCGGAGGCGGATCAAAAACTGCTGAAATCTATGATATTCAATCTGATACATGGACAGATATTGGTGATATAAGCCAGAATCTTAATTTGACTGCAGCCTCGCGATTGCCAGATGGAAAAGCCATAATAGTTGGAGGTTATGGAGCAGATGGAGCCCAATATCAAGTTGAGATTTATAATCCGGAGTTTGACGCTTGGAATATGGGTCCAAAAATTCCTAAACCAAGGGTCAGGGCATCATTAGTAGATTTGAACAAAAGTGCAATTCTATTGGTTGGTGGCAACCAATATACACATTCATGGATATTTGATACCAACACCTTGACCTGGACCAAGGCGGCAAAGATGTTGACGGCAAGGACGGGTCAGGCCGCAACTCAATTGAATGACGGAATGGTGTTAGTATCTGGAGGGGAAAATCGTAAAGGGAAGATGGAGGCATCATCAGAGGTATACGTGTTGAGCCAAGAATAATGAGGCTTACACGTATTTAATTGTAGCTGTCCATTGCGCTATCAAATCCGGTTTCTAAGGAACATACAATTGCGTCACTCGCTTTTGCTATAGACTCCAAGACAAGATCCTTTTGGTGTTTGGGTATAGTTCCCAGAACATGATCGATTTGGGTGTCTCCTTTTGTCGGAGGGCCTATTCCTATTCTTAATCTGGGGAAATCTAATGTTTGCAGGCTAGATATAATTGATTTAAGCCCATTATGCCCTCCCGAAGTCCCGTTTAAACGTAAACGCAACTTCCCTATTTCAAGATTTAGATCGTCCAAAACAATTATAATTTCTTCGGGGAAAATATTATGTTTTTTCATTAAGGATTTAATACTAGGACCGCTGTTATTTATGAAAGAGGCGGGCTTCATTAAAAAAAAATTGATTCCAGAGACTTTAGTTTGTACAACTAGACCAGAGGCTGTGTTTTTGCTTTCAATCGGGTTGCTTCTGGAAATAAGGTGGTCTACAACCATGAAGCCGAGATTATGCCTTGTATTTACATATTCGTTTCCAGGATTGCCTAATCCTACAATCATTTTGATTTGATCTTTCAGCATAGCAACTCACTTTAAATTAAGATGATTCGTTTAGCCAGTTGACTTGCCACCCGTTTTATTAATCAAACTGATATCAGTAATAGACATTGTTTTGTCAATACCCTTGCACATATCATAAATTGTCAAAGCAGCAATCGAAACTGCGGACAATGCTTCCATTTCTACTCCTGTTTTGTCTTCGGCTTTTGCTGTAGAGGTTATAGAAATTGTATGTTCGTCGATGTAATTAAATTCAAGCTTCACGTCATTAAGGCTTATTTGGTGGCATAGCGGGATTAATTGAGGAGTAGATTTGGCGGCCATAATTCCTGCGATTCTTGCCACCCCTAAAACATCACCTTTTGATAACTGGTTGTCTTTTATTGCTAATAGCGTAGCGGAATTCATTTTTATAAATCCTACAGCTACAGCAGTTCTTTTGGTATCAGTTTTTGCAGAAATATCAACCATTGAAGCGTTGCCGGACTCATCTATGTGGGTAAGGTTATTGGGTGCAGCTTTCATTTTTTCAACCTCTTCGTTTGCCAATTGATCAGCCTCTTCATTAAGTGGGTGGCCTGAATGTCCTTTTACCCACTTCCATGTAAGTGTAAGATCTTTGGTTATTAAATCAAGCCTGCGCCACAATTCCAAGTTTAAGTTTCGTTTCCAATTGCGAGTTATTGAATTTATAACATATTGGCTGTCGCTAAACACCGTTGCGGTTTGGCCTGGCTCAAGAGTTTCTAAGGCACGTATAACCGCAGTTAGCTCCATCTGGTTGTTAGTAGTATTTTCGAGTGAACCAGAAAGCCGAGTTTTATTTCCCTCTTGTATGATAATTGCAGCCCAAGCCCCTTTACCCGGATTTCCTTTGCACGCCCCATCTGTATATATTTCTATCATTTTATTGTCCTAAAATACAATAATAAAAAGGAATTATGGCTGTCTAGCCGCCGATTTTATACATTTCAACCCTCTTGGGTTTGGCAGGTTGGTTTGAGTTGGTTTTTTTAGAAGAGCGTAGTTCTGAGTATCTATCTGAACGGTTTTTCCAAACATTCGAGATTATTTCTGTTATTTCATCATCGTTAAGGCCTGATCTTATTGGAGTCTTCAAGTCTGTTCCCAATTGTGTAAATAAACATGTAGCCAATTTTCCTTCAGGAGATAATCTTAGTCTCGTACAGTCGCTACAGAATGGTTGTGTGATCGAAGAAATAATTCCTATTTCGTTACCGCTATCTTTGTACCGATATCGCGATGCAACCTCTCCGGTATAATTGCTGGGCAAGGGTTCGAGTGGCATCTCTTTATTAATTGTAGACAGGATTTCTTTTGCAGAAACAACGTCTTTGGCGCTCCAACTGTTCAGGGTTCCTACATCCATATATTCTATGAATCGCAGAACGTGTCCGCGTTCGTCGAAATATTTAGCCAATTCTAGTATTGTATGAAAATTAACATCTTTTTGCACGACAGCGTTGATTTTTATTGGAAAAAAGCCTGCATCCTCTGCTGAATTGATTCCGGCAATTACTTTGGATACAGAAACGTCCCTGCCATTCATTTTTTTGAAAATATCATCATTCAGTGTGTCTAGGCTTACTGTCAGTCTATGTAATCCTGACTGTTTTAAAAGAACAGCCTTATCTTTCAATAAATATCCGTTAGTAGTTAATGATATATCTAAAGACGGTTTAATATCAGAAACTAACTGGATGAGGTTTTCTAAGTTTGGCCTGATAAGTGGTTCTCCGCCAGTAATCCTTACTTTTTTAAGCCCAAATGTAGCGAAAATGCGAATTAGTCGGGACATTTCTTCAAATGATAACAATTCGTGATTTGGTAAAAAAGAGTATCCTTCACCAAAAATTTTTGCCGGCATACAGTATGGGCAGCGAAAATTGCACTTATCTGTGACCGATACACGCAGGTCTCTTAAAGGCCTATTGAATTTATCTTTGATTACAGAAAAAGATTCCATGAATCCTGTTAACAGCCCCCAATAGATTTTGATGTAATATCAATTCTACAGCTAAAAACCAAAATAAAAAACTTATGATTATGATGGCATGAAAACTTATTAAAATTGTACTACGAAAATTAATCAAAGTAATCTTAAAAAAGGAGTGTCGGTTAAAAGATTTAAGCGAGTAAAAACTTCAACAGTTTCGAGACAGCAATTGAGCGATGGCTTATTTGGGATTTTTGAACGTTCGTCAACTCTCCGACAGTACTCTGAAGTGATGGGAGGAAAAAAATAGGGTCGTACCCGAATCCGTTGGCACCCTTGGATTCAAACCCGATAACCCCTTCTAGAACACCCTCGTAGACAGCATTCTCGCCTTCTGGCCAAGCCAGTGCTAAGCTTGTGCGGAACCGCGCTGTTCTAAGGCTCCAGGGCACATCTCGCATTTTGCTGAGGACTAAATTAACTCGGTCTTTATCTGTGAGGTTCGGTCCGCCGTACCGTGCAGAGTATATTCCAGGCATGCCCTCAAGGGCATCAATTTCGATACCCGAGTCATCAGCAAGGCATAAATAATTTGTAGCAATAGAATAGGCCTTCGCTTTTATTAGCGCATTTTCTTTAAATGAATTTCCGTTTTCCTCAACGGCAAGAATTACTCCGGTCTCTTTTGGAGTAACAAGAGAGTATTTGGATTCCTTTAAGAGTAATTTGAATTCCTGTATTTTGCCGATATTTGTCGTCGCTAAAAATAATTGTTCAGGCATAATACACGATTTACAATTATCGTGAATAAGTTCCTTCTCGAGCTGCGCTAGTGACTTCAGCCCTTTGGTAAAAACTTTTTTGTGCTGCTTTAGCATTACTTTCAACGCCTTTCCATTCTTTTAATGGCGCCGCCTGCAATCCTCTTCCGTATGAAAAGCTCAATTGCCAGGGAGCTTTGGTCATTTTTGCTGCTTTATTGATGCTGTCTAAGTTAACCGTAGCCTCTTCATCGCTTTGTCCGCCAGAAAGAAAAACTATTCCTGGAACAGAAGAAGGAACTGTGTTCATTAAGCATGCTAATGTTTTCTTTGCCACTTCTTCTTTAGTTGCTCTATCAGCAGCATTTTTTCCAGAAAGAACCATGTTGGGCTTTAAAAGGGTACCTTCAAGCGCTACATTCTGACAGCCTAGCTCATAGTAAACTTCTCGCAGAGTTGTTTCTGTTACTCTCATGCAGGTATCTATGTCATGTGTTCCGTCCATTAGAACTTCAGGTTCAACGATTGGGACAAGCCCTGCTTCTTGACTGAGCGCGGCAAATCTAGCTAAAGCGTGTGCGTTTGTCTTTATGCAATACTGAGTAGGTATACAATCGCCGATTTCAATAACTCCCCTCCATTTAGTAAACTTAGCACCGAGTTGGTTATATTCTTCCAGCCGTTCTCTTAATCCATCCAAGCCTTCGGTAATTGTTTCAGAAGTTGACCCAGCTAATTGCTTTGCTCCTTTGTCAACCTTAATGCCAGGAATCATGCCGTTATTGGTTATGGTTTCAACAAGCGAAATACCGTTATCGCTATTCTGTCGCATTGTTTCATCAAACAATATGATTCCGCTAATAAACTGAGAAACTTTGTTGGTTGTGAACAGCATTTCTCTATAGTTTCTGCGATTAGTCCCAGTTGATTCTGCGTTAATTGAATCAAACCGTTTTTTTATCGTACCTGAACTTTCATCAGCAGCCAAGATTCCCTTTCCAGGGGCTACTAGTGCAGTTGCTATTTTAGATAGGGTTTGCAGATTCATTTTTAACTCCTATTTTTCATGCGACACGATTGATTTAACAGCATCAGAATTGCCTAATATTAATGGGGTTCTTTGGTGTAAAGATTCGGGCTCTATATCTAATATGTTTTCTATGCCAGACGAACCCACTCCTCCCGCCTGCTTTATCACATAGCTAAGGGGATTTGCTTCATACATTAACCGTAATTTTCCATTAGGGCTGCTTTTATCTTGAGGGTAAAGAAACACCCCTCCTTTGAGAAGATTTCTATGAAAATCTGCAACTAGGGACCCAACATACCTTAACGAATAATGTGATTGCAATTCAATTAAAGAATCTTGAATGGTTTTGGAAAAGCCATCCCAATTACCATAATTAACGCTGTAATATTTCCACTTTGAAGGCAAAACAATATTTGGGTTTGTCAAAACGAACAAGCCAGTTGTTAAGTCTAGGGTAAAAGATTGGACTCCTGATTTAGAAGCTATCACCATCACAGTGCTTGATCCGTATACGACATATGCGGCCGCAACTTGCTTTTCGCCTTTGGAAATCAGCGAGGATTCATTTAGTGGGGAATTAAAATCTCTAGGCCAAATGCCGAAAATTGAACCTATACTGATTGCAACATCAATATTGCTTGAGCCATCAACGGGATCCATGTTCACAAGATATGGTGAAGAATCACCTCCCATGATTTCAGGACCAGCCAATTCTTCAGAACCTACCATTGCAACCTGCCCACATTCTTTAAAAGCATCGATGAATACCGTATTGCCTGATTCGTCTAACTTTTGAACTTCTTCTCCTTGCACGTTGGTTTTGCCGGTTGATCCGAAGTGGCCGTCTATATTTAATCGGTCAACCTGCTTTTGTACTGTCAACGCTCCTGAAGCTATGGCCATAAAAACCTTGGAAAGTTCAGGTTCTATTGCGATGGTAGAATTCAGATATGTTTCAAGGTTTGTAATTGTAATTCCCCTGTACGCATTATGAAATTGCTTTTTTAGCCTTTCTAGAAACAGCTTTTTCAACAGAATCTTCTATCGCAGATGATGAAAGGTTATACTTTTTTAAAAGTTCACTTGGCGGCCCTGATTCTGCATATTGGGTAAGGGCGACATTCTCTGTAGGAGTTGGTATGTTATTGCCCAAGATTAATCCTACTGCAGATCCTAACCCGCCATGAATATAATGTTCTTCCGCAGTCACTATAGCTCCGGTCTTACGAGCGGATTCGATTATGATTGAAGCATCAATTGGTTTAATTGTTGACATATTTATTATTCGGCAGTTTATACCGCTGGAAGCAAGATTTTCGGCAGCTATAATAGCCTCACTAACCATGATGCCGCATGCAATGATAGTAGCGTCTACACCTTCCTTTATTAATTCACCTTTACCTAGTCCGAAACTTTCTTTCTCATGAAGGATTGGAGTTGCAGGTCGTGAGAGGCGTATATAAAATGGTCCATCTGTGGCTATTGCAGTTTTAATTGCAGATTTGGTTTCAACTGAATCGGACGGCACAAGCACATTGAAATTGGGCAAGGCATTCATTATAGCGATGTCTTCTATGCTTTGTGCTGATACGCCATCTTCGCCTGTAAGTAATCCTGCATGAGTAACTATAATTTTAACGTTGAGATTTGATTGTGAAACCCCGACTCTTATTTGGTCATAAGGCCTGCTTGATCCAAATACTGCAAATGTACTAACAATTGGAATTTTACCGCTGGAAGCTAGTCCTGCGGCTACGCTGACAATGTTTTGCTCGGCCGGTCCAAAATCGAAGAATCTGTCTGGGTATAAATCAGCAAATTTTGTTACCTGGGTTGATTTATTTAAATCTCCACCCAACACTACCAAATTTGGATAAACCCCGCCAAGTTCGGCTAAAACCTCACCCGCTGCAATTCTAGTTTCAGCAGTTTTAAATTCCATTGTTGCCATTTTATGACCTTATTAATGATTTCCTATAAGTGGTGAGAGATAATTAATCGCTGAAGATTTCTTCCATAGCGCGCCCTAGCTCTTCTTTGTTTGGAGCTTTTCCATGAAATCCTGGATTATTCTCCATAAAGCTGACGCCCTTTCCTTTAACCGTTTTTGCAATAATCACACTAGGAGAACCTTTAATCGAATTTGCTCTATTTAATGCAGGAATAATCTCGTTGAAGGAGTGGCCGTTTATAGCAGACACGTCCCACCCGAAAGCCTTCCATTTGTCTTCGAACGGTTCAAGTTCCATAGCCTCATGAGTAAACCTATCGTTTTGGATGCCGTTTCTATCGACAATCGCAACAAGATTATCTAATTTGTGGTGAGAAGCGGACATAGCGGCTTCCCAAATCTGCCCTTCATCGCATTCCCCGTCTCCTAACAATACGTAGGTTATAGAGTCGTTTTTGTTTAGCCGTGCAGCAATTGCGGAACCGACTCCAAATGATAGTCCTTGACCAAGAGAGCCGCCTGACATTTCAACCCCAGGAGTTTTCGTGTGAGCGTGGCCTTGTAGACGGCTGTTGATTTTTCTGAATGTCAACAATTCTGATTCAGCGAAATATCCGCTTTGAGCTAAAGCGACATACAAGACCGGACACGCGTGGGCTTTACTTAGAATAAACTTATCTCGATTTTTCCAGCTTGGATTATTTGGGGAGTGTTTAAGTATGCTGAAATATAGAGACGCTAAGATTTCAACCGAAGAAAGGGATCCGCCTGGATGACCGCTTTGTACTTCATGAATCATTTCAAGAATGTTGCGCCTCATCTCACGCGCAACTTTTTTTAAACTTGAGTGTTCAGTTTTACCAATAGAATTGATTTCGGTTGACCTCGATTGAATTATTTAGGAGAGTCAAAATAACTTGGAAAAGTACTGCGTAATTATAGCAGTCTCAAAGACCTGATATCTACAGTAACCAAGTA
>CAYRIG010000023.1:0-11869 GCA_964424315.1 uncultured Dehalococcoidia bacterium
GACAAACTCAGAAACATCTGGAGCATCCCATGGCCAAACACCCATAACGGGTTCTACAAAAAATGGAGGTATGCTTACATCCTCTAAATCACCTGCCTCATGAGTTAAGCCCAGGAAATTAGCATCGGTAGAATATCTCGCTTCGGATGATGCTTTAAGGGGTAAATTATTTTTATTACAATATTCAATCATTTCCTTTCTGCCAGGAAACTCATTTATAAAATCAGTATCTCTCCAAGGGGCATAAACCTCGATTTCAGGATCTAGCATATTACTTGCCAGTTGAAATCTTACTTGATCGTTTCCCCTACCAGTGCAACCATGAAAAAATACCGGTATCCCTGCTTCTTTTAAAAGAGGCAAAATACTTTCAACTGTTATTGGTCTCGCTATTGCAGTAGTATTCCAATATCCGCCTTCATATCGTGCCTGAGCCTGAACAACTTTCAATCCCGCTTCAGCCAATGCTTCGACCCCTGAAACTAAAACCGCGTCAACTGCTTTACATCCAATCATTCGTTTTTTTACATCTGTCAATTGGATTTCATCCGGTTGCGCGAGATCTACGGTGTAACAGGTTACTGAAAATCCTTTATCATTTAGCCAATGGGTAACGGTACAGGAATCAAGGCCACCAGATACAGCTCCACCGATAGACTTTATTCCGTTATCACGAAGATCATTCCATTTCATATTCAACTCTCAATAAGAAATCTTATTATTAAAAATCAGTCTTTCGCCTTTAAAACTTGCTGAATACCTTTTTCTAATTTTTCTATAGCTTCATCTATTTCAGAAATAGAAATAGTCAGTGGTGGCATCAACCTTATCGCATCCGCCCTGACCCCATTTAATAACAAGCCTAATTTATTACAGGAATCAATAACATCTGCTGAAATTTCAGATGAAAATTGGATTGCAAACAAGAGTCCCATACCCCTTATTTCGATAATATCATTATTGGCCGCTTGTAACTTAGATAATTTAGCATGTAGGTATTCACTAGCCTTTTCAACATCGGCAACAACATTATTTTCAAGCAAATATTTAGTAGAAGCAAATGCGGCCGCACATGCTAAAGCATTCCCTCCAAATGTTGATCCATGGTCACCCGGTTCAAGCACTGAAGCAAAATTTTTCGCTAATAGGGCACCAATAGGTACTCCACCACCCAAACCTTTAGCTAATGTTATAACATCTGGTTCCACTCCAAAACTTTGGTATCCAAACAGTGTTCCTAACCTGCCCATCCCGGTTTGTACTTCATCAAAAATTAATAGAATCCCCTTTTCATTGCACCATTCCCTAACCGCTTTCAAATATGATTTGTCTGGTATATTTACTCCTCCTTCACCTTGAACAGGCTCTATCATAATTGCTGCCGTATTTTTGGAAGTGGCTTTTTTAATAGCTTCAATATTGTTATATTCCACATGAACAAATCCGGTAGGCAAGGGATGAAACGGGTCTTCTGTGTGAGGCTTACCAGTAGCGGCCCAAGTAGTAAGAGTTCTACCATGAAATGAATTTTCAGCAGTTATCACTTCATAGGCTCCACCCAGGTTTTTTTTACCAAACTTTCTTGCGAGCTTTATTGCTCCTTCATTTGCTTCAGCACCACTATTAGCAAAAAATATTTTATCCATACAACAATTATCAATCAAAATTTGTGCTAGTTTAAGTTGGGGTACAGTATAAAACTGGTTAGATGTTTGTAGCAAAGTATTTGCTTGATTAGAAATCTCTTTTGCCACTTCGTCGTTGGAATGACCAACATTATTTACTGCCCATCCTGCTACAAAATCCAAATATTCTTTCCCATTTTGATCCCAAACCCTACTGCCTTTTCCTCGAACTATCACCATGGGCTGCCTGCGCACGCAAAACATATAGTAATCTTGTTCAACTTGTTTCCAATTAATTTCATTATTTATTGAAGACACTTTATTCACTGCCTCCTTTTATAGATTTCAACTCTTTTATTTTTTCTTCCAAATCAATAATAAATGATTCCAAAGAATCAATCAGTGACTCTACCACAGTTTCATCTGTTTCTACTTCGGCTTCATTGTTTTCATCAGCAACCGTTTCCTTCAATTCATATCCGGATAATGCATAAATAGATTCTTTAATTGAAGTACCCATAACTACTTTTTCCTGTGAAGCCAATATAACGGTTTTCAATTCAGGAAATTCAACTCCTTCTGCTTTCAAATAAATTGGCTCAGCATATATTAAACTGAAAACCTGTTCCCCAGTATCACTATCAATAGCTGCTACAGGAACCACAAGTAAATTCCCTCTAATACATTCTGAACCTTCTTGACACCTTAGCGTAAACCATTCTGATATTGTGGGATCGTTGTCAATCTTAGCTTCAATTTGCTCAGGACTATCAATTTGCCTTCCCTTCGGAAAAGTAAATGCTATTAGAGATCCATAATTAACCCCATCATTTCTTGCCGCCAACCAACCTGCCATGATAGGGGGATCATTACGTGTAAATGGCAATAGAAGAACAAATTCTTCACGGATTTCTCCCGGTATCTTCATAATCACATAATATGGCTTAACTGTCTGCAAATCTCCTTCTTGCCCAAATTTCTCTTCTGGCACATTCCAAACATCCTCAAGATTGTAAAAATCTCTAGCATTCTCCATGTGATACTTCAAATATTTATCTGATTGAAATTGGAATAAATCTTGTGGGTACCTAATATGCCTTGCAACATCTTTCGGCAGTGCTACTCTATCAAATAAATCGGGGAAAATAGACTTATATGTTCTTATTAAAGGGTCGGTGTTATCCACCGCAAAAAAGTCTACTTGCCCATCGTAAGCATTTACCATTATTTTCACACTGTTACGGACATAATTGAAATTATAATCCTCATAAGTGGTCAAATCAGAATATGGGTACTTATCAGATATGGTGTATGCATCTTGTATCCAAACCAATCCGTTTTCCGTAGCTACGAGATATGGATCTTGATCTAATTTCAAAAAAGGAGCAATCGCGAGTATCCGCTCTTGTATCGTCCTCCTGTATTGTAATCGGCTATTTTCATTGATTTGATTAGTAATAAGTATGTTTAAATCACCAAATTGCCAAGAATATGCTAGCCGCCTTATAAAAGACCCTATACCCACACCACCATTCCCATCATAATTAAATTCATTGATTTTTCCATCTTCACCAATATAATCTAATTCTCTAGTGTTGGAATTAACAATCACATATTCATCCGTTATTTCTCCATAATAAATCCTTGGATTTGAAACGATTATATCCGGCTCGGCTTGGACCTCAGAAGATGCTATCTCGATTAAACCATTATTTGGCAAATCTTTAGCGAAAAATTCTGGCCTACCTTCGGCAGTGAATTCAGTCACAGGCGACATAGCAAATCCAAAACCGTGGGTATATATCAATCTCGTGTTGATCCATGTTTGTGCTTGAGATTCTAATTTAGATTGGTCAACTTCTCTTGCTGCTAACATAACTTGCCGATAATCGTTATTTATTGTATACCGGTCAACATCTGCATCTTTAAAACCATAATAGGGCCTAATTAATTGTATTTGCCTATAAACATCAGATAATGGGTCATCATCCCATAGTCTTATATTATCCAAAGTATTTAAATTTTGCTCAATAAGTTCAGACGAAATCACAGGGTCAACCGGATATGACTGACGAATTAAATTAGGTTCGGCCAATCCATATGCTTCACGCGTGAAATTTATATTATTTAACAATAACAATTCTTCTTTGCCAAATTCATTAGGATTAACAGTAAATCTTTGCATGGCATTAGGCCAAGCAACTGTTAAAACCAAAAGGGCGATAACCCATAAACCAATCCCTGCAAGGATTATTTTCAAATCTTTTTTATATATATTTGCAATCATCAAAACAGCGCTAGCTAATGAAATTAATGTCAAAATAGCCAAGCCAGGCTTACGGGCATTAACATCAGTATAATTAGCTCCATAATAAAATCCTGATTCAGACAATACTAATCCCCATCTATCTATCCAATGTCCTAAACCTACAATCACCATTATTATTGATGCAATTATTGATAAATGGACAAGGAAGTCACCTGAAAATTTGATACCTACACCGCGTGCACTGTAATTAAGAAAATACATTGCTCCTGTTACAACCGTAATGGCGATAGCAGCAGTCAAAGCCCAACCGTTGATAAAGTCATACACAGGCAAACTAAATATATAAAAAGATATATCTTTATTAAAAACAGGGTCCGTAGTCTGAAAAGAAACTGAATTCGCAGCTTTTAAAAATAACTCCCATTTAGATGCAAATGAAGAACCAAATAACAACCCAAGTAAAATTATTACTGCTACACTGGCTATAATAAATGCTTTACTTAAAAAGTTTTTTGTTTGTAAAGGAACAGCTACAACATATTCGCCTTTAGACCACCTAAAAGCAATATATAAGCTTGCACCGCACATAATAGCAAATACAGAAAACCCTATAATAAAAAGGACTATCTTAGTCGTAAGTATTCTCATATATACAGAACTGTATGATAACTCTCCAAACCAAACTAAATCTGTGTATAATCCACGTAGTACATTAAGAATAACAAGAGTTGCAACTACTCCCCCTGCCAACAATAACCATTTATATCTATTACCTGAAAAAAAATTAAGGAGATTACCAAAATCAATCTTAATTCCATCTAAACCGTTATTTTGTGTGTATTGACTCATAATTAATAATTCAAATCCTCCGGTGGCACCTATTTCCTGACAATGCTTGTACCTATAACTGTTTTAGTAAGACAATCTCTTAGAGCATTAGATTTGCGACCGTCAATTATATGTGCATTACATAAATTATCTACAACTTGTAAACAGGCATTTAATTTAGGAATCATGCCTCCATGAATAACATTAGAATCAATTAATTTATTGAGTTGCTTATATGTTATTTTCCTAATCAATTTCCTTGATGAATCATATACTCCTTCAACATCTGTCATAAATATCAACTTCTGTGATTGCATCGCCAGAGCAACAGCTCCAGCGACTGTGTCAGCATTTGAATTAAGACATGGCTGATCTTTAGAATTTAAATTCGCAGCAATCGGAGCAATAACCGGAATAATTCCAGAAGCAATCAAAGTTTTCAACATATCTGAATCTACTGTAACTGCTCCGGCTACCAGACCTAATTCAGGTCTATCTATACTTCCAACTATAATATTGCCATCAACCCCGGAAACCCCGATCGCCTTGCCCCCCAATTGATTAATAGATGAAACAATAGACGTGTTGACTACTCCAGACAAAATAGCAATAACTACCTGAAGGGTATCGGAATCGGTTACTCTAAGACCTTCAACAAATCTTGGCATAACACCCAATTGACCCAACCATTTATCTATGAGTTTACCGCCTCCATGCACCACAACTGGATTCACACCTTCGTTTTGAAGCGCAACTAAATCGTGAAATGTGGTATCTCCAGAACCTAACGTGCTTCCTCCTATTTTGACAACCAAATTATTGAATCGTATATTTTGATCTTTCCTCAAAAAATACTCCTCTTGTTTTGAATTTGGATTTTCTTCAATCAAACTAAACCACCTCAAATTATCGAACTAATTTTCACCACTAATTGGATATCCATTCATTAAGTGCTATAAGCTGAATTAAAAGTGACATATTCTTCTGTCAAATCACATCCCCACGCCTTAGCATCAAAATTTCCCGCATTTAAATCAACTTCAAATTTCACTTCTGGAGCATTCATAGAACTCACGACAGCATCAGCTAAATAAGGTATAGAACAACCATCATGAACCACATGTATCCCACTTATAAATACATCTACGTTATCTTCTTCAAAATCAACTTCGCTCTTGCCAAGAGCCATCATTATACGTCCCCAATTCGGATCCAATCCATGAACCATCGCTTTTACCAAAGTTGAAGAAACTATTTCTCTAGCTGCTTTTTTGGCGTCAATTTCTGAATTAGCTCCTCTTACAAACACCTCAATCAACCTATTTGATCCTTCTCCATCCCTTACTATTGCTTTTGCCAACTCTATACAAACATAAGTTAAAGCTTCTTGAAATATACGTGATTCTACTGAATCATCTTCATCAAATGAAATCTCTGACATACCATTGGCAAAAAGTAACACTGTATCATTTGTACTTTGATCCCCGTCAATATCTATCATATTGAACGACTCTTTTACAGATTGTTTCAAAAAAGATTTCAAAGTGGTTGGTTGTATCTGCGCATCAGTAGATATAAAAGCCAACATTGTTGCCATATTTGGATGAATCATCCCAGCACCTTTAGCCGCCCCTCCAATAACCACTTCTTTTTCCCCAATCTTAATCGATACTGCAATTTCTTTTGACATAGTATCGGTTGTCATTATAGCTTTGGCAAACGAACTACCAGTATCCGAATCTAAATGAATGTTACCCATATGCTGTCTCACCAAAGCCATGGGCAATTCAACGCCAATCAATCCTGTACTACAAACAAGCATTTCATGTTCAGTTGCATTTATCTGTTTAGACGCTAAGGCTGCCATCTCCTCAGCATCTTTAAATCCTTGACTGCCCACACATGTATTAGCACAACCACTATTAGCTACCACCCCCATAGATACACCACTTTCTACCCGAGATTTTGTGAGTGTCACAGACGGAGAAACAACTTTATTGGTCGTAAATGTACCAGCAACCGAAGCAGGTTTTTCTGAAGCCAAAATTGCTATATCCAAGGCATCTTCGGAAAACGTTTTAATTCCCGCATAGGTAGCACCTGCAATAAACCCCTTGGCCGAAGTCACATTGCCATTTTTTACAATTTCAAACATTTTTTAAAACTCCATCTCCCATATATGGCTTATATCTAGATTAGGATGTCGAAAGTATATCACAGCGGTATATAGCGGTGAAGGTAAAAATATCGCTCAGCTCACGTTGACAAAACAAAAACTATCATATATCAAATAGTATCAATATAAGTCAATTTAATTTAACCATAATTCTCTAATCATTCAGGAAATCTAATAGATGATAATCAAACAAAATCTACAAGAGGCAATCTAATTTTAAGATGAAAAGATTTAACATTATTCACAAACTCAAGGTCGCTTTTGAAATTTTAATCCAATTGAGAAGCCGAGATTTTAAATCAGCCGGTAATTTTCTGGTCTATTTTTATCCTTCAGACAATTATTTATCCAGATTAGTAAAATTCACATTCTGGTCAATTAATCAAATTTTCAATGTCATTCCAAAAGCCATGGAAACCACTACTTTTGCTAGGAATATTTCACCAATTTCTATCTGGTTGGCTGATAGCAACCCTTTAGAAGATTTCCCTTGGAAACAAAATCCATCTAGTCAGCTACCTGCATCTGTAGAAGTAGTGGTAGTAGGAGCAGGATTTACCGGTGCTGGATGCGCTTACCATTGGTCTAAACTCGGAAAAGGCAAAATGGCAGTTATAGAAATGAATCAAGCAGCTTCAGGCGCTAGCGGTAGGAACGAAGGCGTAGTTGTTATGGGCAGATATTTTAGTTTTGTGAAAACTATGATGGAAAGTAATCTCGTTAAAATTCGTTCTGATCTAAACACTAAACAAATAGTGCAAATGGGATCTCAGTTTGCAGCAGCTTATGTAAAGTCGTCCTACACTAATGCTGAAATGATAGAGAAGACTATAATTGACGAAGGATTTGATTGTGATTATTCGAAAAATGGTTGGATTCAACCATATTCTGAAACCGACCAAGAAAATCTTCAAAATTCAATCAATGAAGGTTTAGAAGCTGGATTTGACGATTGGACTAAAATCACACCAAAGGATGCTCTTTCATTAAGCGGGATTAGAATCAGTACTGATTCTGGATTCTCAAAAGGTGCTGCGACCTGGCAACCGGCCAAATGGGTATGGGCTCTTTTGGAAACAGCTTTGAAATCAGATAATGTAGATTTATTTACAAATACAAAGGCAGAATCTATTGAAGACGCTGGTGAATATTATGTAATTAACACTACCAAAGGTAAAATCCAAGCTAGATACATAATAAATGCTACAGAATCTTACACCGCTCTCCTGCACCCCTCCTTTACAGACAAATTATACCCAAAACAAACACAAGGATTTTTCGCCAAAGATGGACCTCAAAACATGAAAGAAAAAGTTGCAATGGGAGGTACCCATGGTTGGTTCGGCAAAGTTCCAGGTACTGGAGGCTATATCGCTGGTTCAGATGGGAAAAGAGTTCCGCACAATAAAGCAGGAATAATAGACCCATCGAGATTCATAACAAAATTCTTAGTAGGTCATGTGCATGAATATTTTGGAGCCGCACCTTCTACTGTCGAAAGAGAATGGACATGTACAGCTGGCTTCACGGACGATGAGTTTCCTATAGTTGGTACCTTAGATAACAAAAGACAATATATTATTGGAGGAATGTGTGGGTCTGGATCAGGAGTACATTTCAATGCTAGCAAAAATGTTGTTTGCAAAATTGCTGATATTGAAAACACTGATTACTACCCAGAACAATATTTTAGCCCAAATAGAATTCTTGACCCCAGTTCACATAATTGGCCAGAATTAGAAATTTAGAGGAATAATCCTTGTGAAAAATAAACCTAGCAAAAATGAATTAACCAGTACATCTGGCATATCTATTTCACGATCATTCGCTGGTACAAACGAAACTTCAAACATTAAAAATATCGAAAAACCTGGAAAATATCCTTTTACCAGAGGAATATACGAAAATGGATTTCGAAGTAGACTCTGGACAATGCGTATGTTTGCAGGATTCGGTTCAGCCGAAGAAACAAATTCTCGTTTCAAATATTTGCTTGAACAAGGTCAGACAGGGTTAAGTGTTGCATTCGACTTACCCACTCTTTATGGATATGATTCGGATGACCCATTAGCACAGGGTGAATTTGGTAAAGGTGGAGTGGCAATTTCTTCTCTCGCTGACATGGAAATTTTATTTGACGGTATCCCTTTAGATTCGGTAAGCACATCAATGACAATAAACGCTCCTGCCGCAATTATATGGGCGATGTACTTAGCGATAGCCGATAAGAATAAAATACCATTTTCTAAATTAAGAGGCACAATACAAAACGATATCCTAAAAGAGTATACCGCTCAAAATGAATATATTTTCCCGATTGATCCATCTATGAAGTTAGTAGTAGACACAATTGAATTCGCATCAACAGATGTTCCTAAATGGAATCCTGTCAGTATCAGTGGTTACCATATCAGGGAGGCAGGTTCTACAGCTATACAAGAAGCAGCATTTACGCTTGCTAACGGTTTTGAATATATCGAATCTACCTTAGATAGAGGTCTTAAAATAGACCAATTTGCTCCTCAGCTCAGCTTTTTCTTTAACGTGCATGATGATTTTTTTGAAGAAATTGCTAAATTAAGAGCAGCTAGAAGAATATGGGCAACAAAACTTAAAACCAAGTATAAAGCCGAAACTGACAGATCTTGTTGGCTCCGTACTCACGCTCAAACTTCTGGTGCAACACTTACAAAACAACAGCAAGAAAACAACGTTGTAAGGGTCTCTCTCCAAGCATTAGCAGCGACTTTGGGCGGTGTTCAATCCTTACATACAAATGCTATGGATGAGGCTATTAGTCTTCCGAGTGAAAACTCCGCACAACTAGCGTTAAGAACACAGCAAATAATCGCACATGAAACAGGGATTTCTGACGCTGTGGACCCTCTTGGTGGCAGTTACCATTTAGAGCAACTAACTAACCAAGTCGAAGAAAAATGTTACGATTATTTCAACATTATAGAAGCAAACGGTGGAGTACGCAGTTCAATCAATAACGGATTTTTTGTGAGAGAAATTGCAGATTCAGCAAGAAAATACCAAAAAGATATTGAAGTAAACAATATAACAAAAATAGGGGTAAATAAATTCGTTCAAAATGAAGAATTCCACAAAGAAGAATTTATTAGCAATAGCAAACACCAAGAGCTACATATGAAAAGGTTAACCCATACGAGGTCAATACGAGATAACAATAAAATAAATAATTTACTTTCAGATTTACGTACGACATCAAAAACCAACCAAAATTTAATGCCATTAATGATAGAACTCGTTAAATGTTACGCTACAGTAGGAGAAATCACTTCTACCCTAAAAGATGCATGGGGGGAATACCAAGGTGATTGATTATAATAAGATAATTTTAGAACTTCATCGAATTTATTAATTCAATCTTCATGATTCGAATGACCAGATTCAGATTCCTCTTCATGATTCGAATGACCAGACACAGATTCATGTTCATGACCTACATCTAAATATTGATGCGCATAACTGGAGACAATTACTCCAAAAAACAAACCTAAAATCAAAAATCCGGTTTGTAGTCCGTAGCGTTTACTTTCTGATGAATGTATTGTAGGTACAATATCGCTTAAAGCAATATATATAAAAAAGCCTGCAATCCCACCATAAATGTAGCCAAGAGGGAGTTCCACAAAAGATCCTATCTGAAAAGCGAACATTGCTCCAATCAACAAAGTAGAAGAGGCAAGCAAGTTTCTAATTATTGTTTGTTTTTTTGAAAATCCACTTTTTAATTGCAACCCAAATTCCCCAACCTCAAGGGGAATATTATGCGCAATTATCGCTATTGTTGCAATTATTCCAGTCCCTGAATCAATCAAAAATGCTGAACCAAGAGCTATACCGTCAATAGCGTTATGAAACACACTTCCTATAAGAAAAAGCCAACCTTGGGAGGTATTGCGTTTATGATCTAAATCTTCTTCGTGGTGATGATGAAAAGTTTTGAAACCCTTCTCAATCAAAAAGAAAATTATAATTGCTATTAAAGTGGCGTTTAAAACAACTGAACCTTTTTCTTCAATACCATGGGGTATCAAATCTCTAAAAGATGCGATTAACAAAACCCCTGCTGCAAAGGGTGTGCCAAATTTTATCAAGTATCCTGCCCAGGAAGATTTTTGCACTAAAATCACAGCCACTAATAAAGAAAGAATACCAGCGGCAATACTGGCAATAACAACATATGCAACATCTAACATAATAATAAGCCTTAAATACAGTGATTAATAACTTCACAATTCAAAAATGAGAATCATTCTTATTTACATATGGTATAATCTACTTTCAATATTGTCAATAAATAAGAATCGTTCTCAAATATATGAATAACAAAGAAATCAGAAGCTTACTGAAAAAATCGGGTTTGTCTATTACAAATCCTAGAACACAAATACTGAAGATTTTAGCAGACATAAATCAACCAGTATCCATCGAAGATATAGCTGAAATTTCCAAAAACAGTATCGCAGTGTCAACAATCTATAGAGTTATAGCTGATTTATTAGATTCAAAAATTGTAAAAACGTTCAATTCACCAGACCAAAAAGTGTTAGTTGAACTATCCACAACTAATACATCTCATCACCATCATTTATATTGCGAATCATGCGAACAAGCCTTTGATATCGATCTTGATTCAGATATGGAAATAATGATAGAAAAATTTATAGATAGCCTTAAACGAACCCACAATATCAATGTTAGCGACCATTCATTTGAAATTTACGGGACATGCAACAATAAAGGGCATCACAAAAATCGATATTAAGTTAATATCAATTGAGTCTAATTCGTGGATCTATAAAACTAAGTAACACATCTGATAAAAAAGTACCTATTACAGTCATTGCTCCTAACACTAAAACTATACTAGCAGATATAAACATATCCTCTACCAATAAAGCCCTTAATAATAAAGGTCCCTCTGTCGGTAGATTCAAT
>CAYRIG010000024.1:0-11545 GCA_964424315.1 uncultured Dehalococcoidia bacterium
CTATAAAATGTCGAATGATTAATACAGAACCTAAACTACTACGAAAACTTCTATTTCATCAACTAATATATCTTGATCCGCATCTGGATCTTTCTTTATTAATTCCAGTTCCAAAACATTATTACCATTGTGGAAAATTGATGTTCCAGAATCAATAATCAAAGTGCAGAATTCTTCTGGCAAATCTGGTACTGGGGGTAACCCAGTAGCCTTTTTGGAATCTGGATCCACAATAAATTTAACATCAATTAATTGTTCATCATCAATTACCTTTACACAATCATCACTTATTAAATTATCGTTAATTCTAATTTTTAAATGATCATTAAGAGTCATATTAAAAGCTCTTATCCACATAGCTACTTTTTTCACATTTTAAAAGGACTCATAAACTTTAAATGAATAGGCACCACTATTTCCTTCATTCCTATCGATCAAAACATGATTATTTTTTACTGCTCCAGTAGCAGACTTAGATTCCCCATAACCCACCTGTCCATGGAGCATAGGATCGAAAGTATATCTTCTAAATCCCTTTTGACCAGGTTGATATTCTTTTAATTTCAATAGCTCTTGTAATTGCATAGGATAAAAAGGAGCAGATTTTATAGGCACGAAATGGTTGTAAACTGAAAAACCGTCGGCACCTTCACCATAGTAGTTGTTCAGTATGGCATATTGCTGTTCTAACTTAATAGAGGAACCTCCATTCCGCCTCCGCATCCTGATACTTGTCCATGGTTGCATAGCAGGATAGAGCCCGCAATCATTGTCTCCTATTAGATCTGCAAATTCTCTAACTGGAGCATTAGTCGAACTGTGCATCGATTCTTGAGGAGACACATAATCAATGAGTCTATTATTGATCCAGGTAGGGACATCAAGCCCCATAGTCAAGCATTCATCGATTGTTTCAGAAACTCTGACTCCTAAAATCAAAACTCTTCCTATAGTTTTTGACCTTTCAACTAAAAGAGCCTTTATGCTTGCTATCATATCGGTCATTAAATGCTTTCTGTCATTCCCGGTTTTATGTGGAAAATACCCCCTATCTCTGTAACATAATTCTATGCCATCGATGTCAAAATTATTTATGATTTCGGCTGCGACAGAAACAATATATTCACGTACTTCGTCAAATGTAAAGTCTAAAGTGCCTTGATCCATTTGATAATATGGATCCGGTCGTGTTTCGTTTAAGAGCCATTGTGGATGGTTGCTAATAAAACTTGATCCGGAACCAACTCCTTGACTAACTGAAACATGTCCATGATTATCATTTACTCTCATCCCCGCAAGAAATTCCATTCCTCTTTTATGTGATTGATCAATAAGAACATCAAGAGGTTGTACACCTGAATCAATCAATGGCAAAAATCTTTTGTGCTGAGGTCGTGCATCATATTCAAACAACGGAGTTTTCCAATATGTGGTCCACCCTTGGGTATACACTTCCTGTATAAATGTATCCACTGCCACTTCTGATAAATCGTCGACCCAATCCCTAAGATGATTTTCTTCCACATTTTCCGGCAAATACTGCCGAGCTATACTGGATGGATCACTTATATAAATAAGCCGTCTATCTACTAAAGCTCTTTTATTATTTTTGTTTTGCATTGAATTCACACCTGTTTATTTATTGATTCACACATCCTCTATTAGCGATCAAACCCCTCGCCTAGCTACTAAAATTCCTTCTTCTGAAGATATCACAATTGGACAATCTATTGAATCTACATCCAATGCTATATCTCTGTCTTGATAGTGATACCATGGTAATTCAATATCATCAAATTTTGCAGCGTGAGATGAAGCTAAAATCATATTTTTAACTGCCTTATGGTCAGTTTTCCTGTGCTCTAATAGATTTCTCATATACATCGCACATATTTCATCTTCATCAGTACGGGTTTTCCCAGCCCAACCCATCGCTACTATAGTGACTTTTTCAAATGACTTCTGCTGTAACCATGCACATGTAGATGAAGCATTCACTAAAGAAGCTCCCATAATCACATCAGAATTTTTAACACTATTAACTCCTACTACTCCTGCGCGAGTAGACAGTACCAAGGATCTGTTTTTTAATTCCAATTGCTTTATTTCGTATGGAGAATTTCCTATGTCAAAACCCATAGGTTTTTTCCCATCTACTTCCCCAACACAATAATCAGCCACTCCCTTATTTTTTAAAGCTTTCGCATCATCAATATCTGATGCCATGTATATTTTCTTTGCTCCAAGGGATATAGCTAATGCCGCAGTGGTAAAAGCTCTAAACACATCTATGATAACTACAGCACCCTCTGCTCTGGCAGCTCCAGTTATTAAACTATCAATAACAATTTGCATCGGAAATTTATTGGCTATTTCCAATCATTTCAATTCTGGGGGCATTACAAATACAAAATCCTCTTTTGGCCCTTCCATTATTTCTATATCATCAGGCTTCAATTTTGAAATCACGAGGTTTACAAGATTTTCAGGTGTAGACGCACCTGATGTAATTCCTATTCTATCAACCCCAGTAATCCATTCATCTAAAACATCTTCTTCTGAATCAATTCTGTAAGATACCACATTGTTAGCTTTAGCCACTTCAGTAAGTCTTTTACAATTGGAACTATTTTCTGACCCTATAACTAATACCAAATCCACCAACTTGCACATTCTCTTAACAGCTTCTTGTCTATTAGTAGTTGCATAACAAATATCATTTCGAATCACTACGTCGTCAAATTTATTTTTGATGATATTAACTGCCTTTTCAGTATCATCTTTTGACAAAGTAGTCTGTGTTAATACTCCAACAGGATTTGACTCATCCCAATTAGGAATTTCTGATTCATCTTCATCATCTAGCAAATGCATAGGCATTTGACCCATAGTCCCTTTTGTTTCCTGATGGCCAGCATGCCCTACATAAACAACCCTTCTACCTTCAGCTTTATATTTTTTTGCTTCATTATGAACTTTAGTAACTAACGGACAGGTGGCGTCTATTACTTTTAAATTACGCTCACGGGCAAGATCAAAATCGGAAGGAGGTGATCCATGTGCAGAAAATATAACAGATGAACCTTCGGGTATATCATCCACTTCCTCAACTGTTATAGCCCCTTTCTTACCCAATGCTTCCACTACATATTGGTTATGAACTATTTCATGCTTAATATAAACAGGAGCGCCAAATTTCTCTATAGCTTTTTCTACTATTTCTATAGCCCTAACTACGCCTGCACAAAACCCTCTGGGGGTTCCTAAATAAATTTTCATTGCCTAATTCCAATTAGATATAGATGTATCATATCATAATCTGATAGTACCCTATCTTAATAGTTAATATACTTACTTCAAACACAAAGTGTATACTATTTATATCACTTTCGGAGGTAATAAATGAAGCTGGCAAATCGCATGAGTAATCTTGGAACAGAAACCGCTTTTGAGGTGCTAGCTAAAGCTAAAGCACTAGAAAGTCAGGGGAAAAACATAATACACCTAGAAATAGGAGAACCTGATTTTGAAACCCCGCCAAATATAATTAAAGCAGCTCAAGAAGCCCTGTCCAATGGCTATACCCACTACGGTCCATCACCAGGACTGATGGAAGTAAGAGAAAGAATCGCACAAGAAGTAAGTGAAACTCGTAATATTTCAGTATCCGCTAATAATGTAGTAATCACTCCTGGTGCAAAACCTATTATGTTCTTTGCAATGTTGGCACTTGTGGACGAAGGGGATGAGGTTATTTATCCTAATCCAGGTTTTCCCATCTACGAATCCATGATTAATTTTGTAGGCGGAGTACCAATACCTATGAAATTATCAGCATCCAACAATTTTGAAGTTGACTTAAATGATGTAGCTAATCAAATTTCAGCAAAAACAAAGTTAATGATTATCAACTCACCTAATAATCCCTGCGGAAGTGTGATATCCAAAGAAGATTTGACTGCCCTAGCCCAGCTTGCTCAAAAAAATGACGTCATAATATTGACCGACGAGGTATATAGAAGATTTTTATATGAAGGAGAATATTTTAGTCCCGCAAGCGTACCCGGTATGACTGAAAGAACTATTATTCTTGATGGGTTTTCTAAGACTTATTCGATGACTGGTTGGAGAGCGGGATTTGGTGTGATGCCTGAAAATTTGGTTGAACCTATATCAAGATTATCTACAAATAGCGTATCCTGTACTGCTAGTTTCACCCAAATTGCAACCTTAGAAGCAATGAACGGACCCCAGGAAGAGCCCATGGAAATGGTTCGGGAATTCAAAAAGAGAAGAAATATGATAGTAGACGGGCTCAACTCTATACCCGGTATAAAATGTCCTATGCCAGGAGGAGCATTCTATGTATTTCCAAGCATCGAAGGGACAGGTATGTCTAGCAAACAATTTGCTGACGATCTATTAGAAAAACATGGGGTGGCTTGCTTAGCAGGAGAATCTTTCGGTAAATATGGGAAAGGATGTATAAGATTTTCATTTGCAAATTCAATGGAAAATCTCGAAGATGCTTTAAAACGAATAAATGATTTTGTCAAAACAACCTCCTAAATAATTAAATATATCTGCATGGACCTGATATGAGTGATTTATTAAGAATCGCAATGGCTCAAATAAATTCATCTGTTGGTGATTTTGAAGGAAATAAAAGAAAAATCATTGCTTGCATTGATCAAGCAAAAAGTGTCAAAGCAGATATTGTAGCTTTCCCTGAACTGGTTATAACCGGTTACCCCCCACAAGACCTCCTATTTAATGCAAAATTCATCGAAACTAATTTAGAAGTTTTAGATGAAATTGTAAATGAGTTGCATGATATTACGGCGATAATAGGTTTTGTGGATAAAGATCAAGCCAACAATATATATAACTCTGCAGCTATAATATCAGACAAAACTTTACAGGGTGTTTATCATAAAATACATCTACCTAATTATGGGGTTTTTGATGAAAAACGTTACTTCTCAAAAGGGTCAAAACCCAAACTGATAGTATTAGGAAAAGCAAAAATAGGTATCAGTATTTGTGAAGATATCTGGCATCCCAATGGGCCTATTTTGGAGCACGCTCTTCAAGGCGCCCAACTATCCATCAATATTAATGGTTCTCCCTATCACGCCGGTAAACAAAAGCTCAGAGAAAATTTATTGAAATCCCACTCAAAGAATCACCAGCTTTTTGTAGGATATATCAACATGGTCGGGGGCCAGGATGAATTGGTATTTGATGGTAACAGTATGTTGTTGAACCCTAATGGGGAAATTATTGCGCAAGCAAACCAATTTGAAGAAGACCTTGTATTTACTGATTTAAAAATTAACGAATCCCCATTAAACCGTGAAAAATCAAGTCAAAGTTCAATACCAGAACCACTTTTAACCCAGCATGTCATGAATGAATCTATCCATTTATCTAGCGACCTTACACAAAATAAACCAGCGCTACAAAGAAATTCCCCTGTCCAATATGATCAAATAGGTGAAATTTATGCGGCCTTGGTTCTTGGAACAAAAGATTATGTCCATAAATGTGGGTTCGAAAAAGTTATAGTGGCTTTATCGGGAGGAATAGATTCAAGCCTAGTTACAACAATAGCTGTAGATGCACTAGGTGCTCAAAACGTTACAGCTGTATCTTTACCTTCTAAATACTCCTCACAATCCAGCATAAATGATGCGGAATTGTTAAGCAGGAATCTTGGCATAACATTGCATACTATACCCATAAATTCCAGCGTAAATATTTTTGACAAAACTCTCGAATCGTATCTAGATAACATAGAAGATGACTTGACTAATCAAAATGTTCAAAGCCGGATAAGGGGTCTCATTATGATGGCTTTATCAAATAATTCCGGGGCATTAGTTCTTACTACAGGTAATAAAAGTGAAATGGCTGTTGGATATGCAACAATTTATGGCGACATGGCTGGAGGTTATGCTGTAATCAAGGATGTACCGAAAACTTTAGTTTATAAATTAGCATTCTACAGAAATTCAATTAATGAACCTCTCATACCTTCTTCTGTTTTACTCAAAGCTCCAAGCGCCGAACTTAAACCAAATCAAAAAGACCAAGATTATTTGCCAGAATACGAGGTACTAGACGAAATCCTTAAAGAGTATATAGAAAATGAGAATAGCCCTGAAGGAATATCTGAAAAAGGGTTCCCCTTAGAATTAGTAGAAAAAATCATAAAGATGGTTGACCAAAGTGAATATAAACGTCAACAAGCTGCACCTGGTATAAAAATAACTTCGAAGAATTTTGGTCGTGACAGAAGAATGCCGATATCAAATCGATTTAGGATTAATTGAACTCAAAATGCGCGCAACAACTGATAATCTGTTGCCAATAAATATGATATATTATTTTATGTGCACCGATGTGTCCGGTGCTATTTTTATGTTTGATTGATTATTCATGAATTCAGAAAAAAACCTAAAATCTACATCCTTGCGCCAAGAGCATTTAAATTTAAATGCAAAAATGGTGGATTTTGCCGGATGGGAAATGCCTATCCAATATGAAGGTATCCTCGCTGAAACAAAGAGCGTTAGGTCTATTGCTGGCGCGTTTGATGTATCCCATATGGGTAGAGTTAAAATTACTGGAAAAGGTTCAGAAATCTTTCTAAGTAACATAACCAGTTTTGACCCTAAAGCAATGAGTGATGGCCAGGCAAAATATGGGCTTATTTGTAACGAAGGTGGCGGTATTATAGACGATATAATCTTGTATAGAAAAACTCAAATGGATTATTTATTAATACCTAATGCCTCTAATACGACAGAAGTTTTAAATTGGATTCATAAATTCAAACATAAAGAAGATTTAGCTATTGAAGACATAACAGAAAGAACAACTATGATTTCGATTCAAGGACCCTTATCTCAAGAAGCATTAAATAATTTAATTGCGCCTGAAACAATCGATTTAAAAAGATTCAGGTCAACGAATTCACAATATCAAGGATACGATATCTTTATAGGACGAACTGGATACACGGGAGAAAATGGTTTCGAGATTGTTTCAGAAAATATAATAGGTCCTTCAATTTGGAAACAGTTATTGCAACTTGGAGTGAAACCAGTTGGGTTAGGAGCAAGAGACATACTTAGATTGGAAGCGGGACTTCCATTGCATGGTAATGAAATAAGTAAAGATATAAACCCTTACCAAGCCAATTTAGAACGATTTGTCAACCTTGGAAGAGACGATTATATTGCAAACGTTTCTCTCGGGAAAATAATCGAAAAAGAAATAGCCATATCTTTAATTGGATTCAAAGTATTTGATAGAATAATTCCTAGACACCATAATAAGATATTGAATTTGTCAAATAAAGAAATCGGATATGTTACAAGTGGAAGCTACTCACCTCATCTTGACATGAGTATTGGCATGGGCTATGTTCAAACGAATGAATCTGCAATAGCAAACAAAGTAAATTTACAGATACGCAACAAAATCGTAAAAGCAGAAATAATAAAACTTCCTTTTTACAAACGGAGCTAAGTAATATGACACCTGAAAACTTACTTTATTCTAAAGAACACGAATGGGTAAAAGTCACCGAATCAGATCCAATTGTTACTATTGGAATAACAGAATACGCGGCTGAAAACCTAGGAGATATAGTTTTCATCGAGCTACCAGAACCAGGTTCAAATGTTGACCAATTTGGCAAACTTGGAGAAGTTGAATCGGTTAAAGCCGTGTCAGATATTTATTCGCCAATATCCGGAACAGTCGTTGAAGCTAATTCGCAATTGACAGATAATCCAGAACATATAAACGATAGCCCATACGACAATGGATGGATTGCTAAAATACAAATAGCCAACAGCACCGAATTAGATAATTTGATGAATTCAAAAGAATATGACACTATGCTAACTGAAGAATAACAAGGATTAAGTTGATTGAACAAATTTGTATCACCCTACAGCCCTAATACTGATTCAGATAGACTAGAAATGTTGAAATCTCTCGGGGTTTCTTCTGAAAAAGATCTGTTTAAAGATATCCCATCTAAATTTATTGATCCTGAATTAAATCTGCCAAATCCACAATCTGAATTAAATTTACAGGCAGAACTATATCGGCTTTCTAGAATGAATAAAACACCGGGTGAAATCCCTTCCTTCTTAGGTGCCGGTTCATATAGACATTTCACTCCATCGGCTGTAAAACAAATTGTCAGTAGGGGTGAGTATATGACAGCATATACACCCTATCAACCAGAGGTAGCTCAAGGAACACTTCAAACCGGCTACGAATTTCAGACAATGATATGTGAACTAACTGGCATGGAAATAGCTAATTCCGGAATGTATGAAGGAGCTTCAGCATTAGCCGAAGCTGCGCTAATGTCTGTCCGAATCAATAAGAGAAACGAAATCATAGTTTTAAACTCAGTTTCACCATTATATACAGAAGTAATCAAAACATTTGTAGAAGCACCCGCAATCAAATTGATAACCGCAGATTCAATAAAAGACCTAGAATCTAAAATTTCCAACGAAACTTCATGTATCTTGGTGCAAAACCCAAATTTCTTTGGATTTATAGAAAATTTAAAAAATATCTCCAGTATCGCAAAAAAGCATGATTCTCTAATGATCGTAAGTAGTGACCCTATATCCATGGCCCTATTTAAACCCCCTGGAGATTATGATGCCGATATTGTAGTTTCCGAGGGTCAATCCTTAGGTATACCACCATCATTTGGCGGACCTTATGTAGGTATTTTTGCATGCAAGAAAAAATATATGCGCCAAATGCCTGGAAGAATTGTAGGAAGAACAATAGACAGTAAAAATAGAAAAGGGTTTGTGCTGACTCTTCAAACTAGAGAACAACATATCAGAAGAGAAAAAGCTACTTCAAATATCTGTACTAGTGTGGCTTTAATAGCTTTGACTGCCACTGCATACTTAGGGGCATTAGGCAAAAATGGTATAAGACATATCGCAGAACTCTGTTACCATAAGGCCCACTATGCTGCCTCTCGTATCGAGTCCATACCAGGGTTCTCTATGGCACTAACAGGAACTTTCTTCAACGAATTTGTTATAACGTGTCCTATTTCTCCCCAAAAAATCAATTCTATATTGCTAGATAACGACATTATAGGCGGTTACGACATTAGTAACTTAATACCTAATAGCATGTTACTAAGTTTCACAGAGTTAAATACAAAAGAGCAAATAGACCAATTAGTAGAAGTACTTGCAAATATAAAACATTAAATCCACACGAAAAGCTGAAAGGTAATTAAAGAAAGATTTTGAAAATTAATTTAGAAGATTATAAAAGAAAATTACTGATGGAAATATCGAGTCCCGGAAGATTAGGGACTACATTGCCAGAAATTGATGTTCCTCAATCAGAACTACCTAGTTCCGATATTATTAGAACCAATTTGAATTTTCCTGAAGTTAGTGAATCTCAACTAGTAAGATATTTTGCTAACCTAAGCCAACTTAATTTTTCAATTGACACCAACTTTTATCCTCTTGGAAGTTGCACAATGAAATACAATCCCAAACTACACGACGAAATAGCTTCCCTTCCAGGATTTGCTAATATACATCCATTACAAGAAGAGGAATCTGTACAAGGTGCTTTAAAAATAATGTTTGACCTCCAAATCCTGTTAGCTGAAATAACAGGTATGGATGCCACCAGTTTGGCTCCCCTTGCTGGTGCCGAAGGTGAACTGGCTGGAATGTTGATGATACGTCAATACCACTTAAAAAATGGAGATGTTAACCGGACAAAAGTGTTGATACCAGATAGTGCACATGGCACTAACCCTGCTTCAGCTAAAATGGCCGGATTTGAAGTGATAACTTTAAAATCTGATAATGAAGGCAATACCGATTTAGAGGATTTAGAAAATAATTTAAACGAAGAATTAGCTGCGGTTATGTTAACTATACCGAGTACACTAGGCATATTTGATCCTAACATTGTAGAGATATGTGAAAAAGTACATAATTCAGGTGGTATGGTATATGGAGATGGAGCTAATTTAAATGCATTGCTTGGCAAAGTCAAACTCGGAGAAATCGGAGTTGACGTCATACATTCTAATCTCCACAAAACATTTAGTACTCCTCATGGAGGCGGAGGGCCAGGAGCCGGACCTGTGATGGTTAACAAAAAACTGGAAAGATATTTACCATCTCCAATAGTAACAAAAACGAATGAAAATAACTTATCTTTCTATAAGATAAGTTATCCTGAAAATAGTATCGGGAAAATGGGAGCGTTCCACGGTAATTTTGGAGTATTACTTCGGGCTTATGTATATATAAGTCTATTGGGTAAAGATGGTATCGCAAAAATAAGTGAAGATGCCGTGCTCAATGCTAACTACATACTAAATGCACTTAAAGATGTATTAGACCTACCTTACGATAGGACATGTATGCATGAAGTAGTTTTTTCCGCAAGAAATTTCAAAAAGAAATTTGGGATTACAGCTTTAGACATTGCAAAAAGACTGATTGATTATGGAATACACCCACCAACCATGTATTTCCCTTTAATAGTTGAAGAGGCTTTAATGATAGAACCTACCGAAACTGAAACAAAAGACACTTTGGACTATTTCATAGATGTAATAAAAACCATAGAGGAAGAAGCCCATAACAATCCGGATCTAATACATACAGCTCCTCATAATGCTGGTAATACTCGACTTGACGAAGCTAAAGCAGCACGTGACCCAGACTTAAGTTTCAAACTCGATTAAAAAAACATTCGGTCGAATTCTGTTTCAGCAATATGAGGATATTTCGACCCTAGATAATCAGCATGTTTATCAGTAAGCATAGGTACAGAATAGCCGTTGGCAGAAGTTTCACTTGGCAAAATTGAACCTAAACTATCAATTTCTTTACCAATATATTGAATTAAAACTTTGAATTGACCAAATCCATCATCTCTCATTAATTGTCTAATCCCAACTAAGTTGCTATTTAAAATGTTTTGGCTGATTTTTTTAGCTCTAATATCATCTATCCAATTCTCAACACCCCACCTAGACAAAAAATCCTGTTGATTCAAAATATATAATGACTGCAAATTGAATCTTTCACTTTGGCTAATAAGCCAAGAAAAATCAACGTCTGATGTAATATCACAATAGCCTATTTGGTCATATATAGAAATTGGCTGAGAATGTCTACGATAACTCCTAACCCCACTAATTTTATTTTCTGGATCATATAATTTAATATGATCACCACCATAATCTATTGTTATTACAAATCCATTAGATAAAACCCTTTTCAAAGATTTCACCCAAGATCCTATGTGTCCATTAATCTCTCCTTCAAAATCATCGGGTAAATCCCAACTCAAATCACTTAGCCTTTCGATTATAATTGGATCAGGTTTTTCTGATAATATTTCAGAGAATCTACCATTTAATAAAGCAACCATTATTTCGTATATTTTTCCATCTTGAATCTTAAACCTGTTAACTGGAAAAGAATCAATTAATTCATTTGAG
>CAYRIG010000025.1:0-10835 GCA_964424315.1 uncultured Dehalococcoidia bacterium
AGGGTAGAAGGGCCGTAAAATTTTCAACATAACCAGAATTTTCAAGTTCTCCTCCATCAATTGGATTTAAAACTGGTATTCTCGATATGATATCCATGGTAAATATTTTTGCATCTTCAAAATTGCTGCAAACAATCACGTCAGACCTAATTTTTAAATTAACTTCCAAAAGGTGTTTTGCACTAATAGTTTGAAACGCCGAAACCACTTTGGTTTTTGGAAGTAATATTTGTGCTTGGCAAGCAGCTGAACCTTCAAGCACGGATATTGCATTAAACCTGCCTTCTTTAAACTCTATTGGTGCAACGACGTTGATTAAGATTTTGTCAAGTAATTGATTTGCATTGGATTCTAGAACAGATTTTTGTGCTGAATATGGGGTTGCGAGGAATAATATATCGCTATTTTTACATATTAGTGAATTTGAACCGTATTCGAGTTTCGCCCCGGGAATAATTTCTGTTATCTTTTGGGCTACAGATTTAGCTTTACAATCATCCCTAGAGCCAATTGCAACCTGCAATCCCATTTTGGATAACCTTAAGGCAATTCCCTGTCCTTCTGGACCAGTGCCACCAATTATCCCATATATTTGATTGTTCATTTGCATGAATGCCTCTTTTTTTAAGTTCCAAATATTAATATTTAAGTTCTAATAATGTATTTATATAGTAAAAATATGTATAACGGTAATCAACCAATCTATTCAAAAACCCAACATCTCTTAACATCTAATCGCTTTTCGTAGTAGAATTCTATATCAAACATTTAAATAAGTGGTAATTAAAGACGCTGAAAACTGTTTGTTTAAATTTTTTTCTATACGGGGTGTGGCGCAGTTGGGAGCGCGCCTGCTTTGGGAGCAGGAGGTCGCTGGTTCGAGCCCAGTCACCCCGACCAGAATTTTTGATTAAACTATTCGTCCATTACAAATATTGGAGGGGAAAATGGAAATAATAAGAAAAAATCCTGATAATTTACCAACCCCGTTAGCGGCATATAGCCAAGTAGTGCGGGCGGGCAATATCATTACCACTGCAGGATTTATTGCTACTAATCAAAATGGCGATTTGGTAGGAGAAGGCGATATAGAAAAGCAAACACGTCAATCAATTGAAAATATGATAAAGGCTTTAGAATCCGTTGATTCTACCTTGGGAAATGTTATTAAAGTCACCGTTTATCTTAGTGACATGAATTATTATAAGCAAATGAATCTGGTCTATAATGAGTACTTTGAAAAAATAAAACCAGCGAGAGCAACCGTAGAGGGTAAATTAGTACTCCCAAGTCTTTTATTTGAAATTGATGCTATTGCTGTCTGTTGAAAATAGCAATTAAGATGTCTGATAACAATCAACTAGTTTTGAATTGAAATCTAGCAGTTCTATTCCAAGTATTCACGCTTGCTAAATTAAGTGATATCTCATCACCGATTTGGCAATAAGAAGGGAGGTTTATCCTTTGCCTGAATGCGAATTCGACTATTTGCACAAGGGATTTTGTTCCGTAATTGTTTTTTTCTAGCACAATAGCTGTATAGCACAAATGCTGCATGGAAGAGTCTTTGGAATTAAGTATATTTTCCAAATATTTAATTAACCAATATCTTTGCCTTTCACGTTCGACATATCTAATGTCTTTGATTCGAGAATAGGTGCCGAATGCTAATGTTTCCAAGTTCTCTTGGGAATATAAAAATTTCCCATAGCATATAAAATGTACTATTTGACGTTGTAAAAGCATGTCGGAATATCTTCTAAGGGGCGAGGTGATTTGAAGGTAACTTTGTAAACCTAGACTATAGTGAGGTAATGGTTTCCCAGTTAATTTAGTTTTAGGTAAATTGCGAACCAAATGATAGTTTTTAGATATCTCATTTTTAGAAGCGTGTTGCAAGTCAAAATCTGAATCATCATATAGGTTAGGTGATGGTTGATGTCTATAGATTGCAGGGATGTCATTTTCGACGAAGAATTTTGCGGCCAGTGAATTAAATAGAATCATTAATTCTGAGACCATCACTCTCGAATCTGTGCGGGAATTCAACACTGTAATTTCTATTTCTGACTCAGAGGTTACCTTGGTGTTCATTTCTTGAGTTTGCAAATCGACTGCCCCATTTTGTTTCCTTAAACACATTTGTTTTTTTGAAAAATTCAACAAATGGGACATCATTTGGTAGTCACTGTTTTCCGTGTGCTTTAAAGCAAAGCTGGCTTCTTCGTATGTCATTGATTTTGCTGTAGATATTACGGAAGGGACAATTCTCCAACATTCAATTTTGTAATTTAAATCTGTTTTAATTAATAGGCTTAGTGCAGGTCTACTTTTGGATGGATCTAGGCTACCGAATTCCGTGATAAATTTGCTAGGCAACATGGGAATAGTTTTTTCAGGAAGATATATAGAACTTCCGTTGTAACGAGCTGATTTGTCTAATAGGCTGTCTGGATTTATCAAAGTTGTTGAGTCAGCGATATGAATTCCGAATTCAAACTTTTTGTCATCCTTTTTTACGGAGAATGCGTCATCTCTTTCTTTGGTATCTTGATCGTCTATTGTGATAATGTCAGTTTTTGCTACATTCAACCTGTTTGAATTTAGTAGAGTAGAAATCCTCGAATCAATCTCAGAGACCCATGAAGAGTCAGGGCTATTTGTTCCGCCAATCTTTTGAAGCTCAACAGGTTCGTGTTCATTGAAAATATTAGTTGCTACCAGCAAATCGAATACTGTATGTTGAATCGATTTGTCAGATTTTAGCTTTAAGAAAAAAGGCTTAATAATGTGTTTGTTTTTGTAATCTTCTCCATGTATCGCATATTGTTTTAGGTGGGTTAAAAATGTTTTTTGGGAGGAAGTTAATTTTTCCGGTAGAATATTTTGAAACATTGTCTTTAAAAGGCAAGTGATTGATTTTTCAGTTTCTAAGGATTTTTGATGTAAATCTTTGATTTTTTCAACCTCTGAATGTTTGTTTGGCAAATATTTGTAGTCGTAGAATTTGAAATAATATTTATCCCTATCTAGTAGAATTGCCATTGCTGTGTTGCATATAGAATCAGATGGTTTAGAAAAATATAAATCTGTAATGTCGTTTAAGGTAAAAGATTTGTTTTGGCTTTCCAAAATCTCCCATATTGATTCAACGTCAATTGTTTCAGCCAGATTTTGGCAATCATTGATGAATGTTTTTAACTCATCATCGGATTTGGGTACGAACCTTGTAAGTAGTACAATATTCGATTGTCTGACTCGAAGTGATTTTTTGTTATATGAACAAACGACTTGCTTGTCTATTGCGCCTTCGTATTGGCATAAAACGAGTTCTCTCGCTAGTCTGACTAATATTATTTCACCAATTGTGATATCAAATTTCAAAGGTTTTAGCCTCTATTTTGATATTTGGTTGATAGCTGTCTGCAGGTCTAATTCATGTTGTTGTTTACTATTTAAATCACGCAACAGCAGTGTTTGGTTATTAATTTCTGATTCTCCGATAATAATAACGTGCGAAGATAGTAGGGAATTTGCGAATCTAAGTTGGCTTTTGAGACTTCTGTTTCTCGGTGCGACAATAGTCACTATAGATTTATCTCGGAAAACTCCAGCTAATCGCATTGCATGTTGAAAAGCCTCCTCTCCTATATGAGCAATAGTAAGCTTTTTTGCAACTTTGGGAATGTTAAATAAATCTTGAGATTGCATTATTTCGATAGTTCTTTCTATACCCATTGCAAAACCAATTGCAGGAGTAGGAACTCCACCGAGTTGCTCTATAAGGCCATCATACCTGCCACCTGCCGCTAGAGTATTTTGTTGTCCTGTAGTGTCGGGTACTATTTCAAAAACAGTCCTAGTATAATAATCTAATCCTCTCACAAGAGTTGCATCGACAGTATAGTCGATAGTTAGGTTGTCCAAAAGAGATTTTGTCTGATTCCAGTGTGTTAAGCATTCGGCGCATAAAAATTCAACACTGGTAGGTGCTGTTTGAGTCAAGTTTTTACACGATTCCTCTTTACAATCTAGGATTCTCAAAGGATTGGTTTCAAGCCGGTTGATACAGTCTTTGTGAGAGAGTGATTCTATGTTTTGGGTTAAGTATTTGGTTAATTGATCTATATAATTGTCTCGGCAATTAGAATCACCAATAGAATTAATAAGCAATTTAATGTTTTTAATTCCCAAAGACTTCAAGATATTCCATGCTAGTTGAATTATTTCGGCGTCGCTGGCACTACTGGGGTCGCCTATTAGTTCTGAACCGAACTGATGAAGTTGCCTGTAACGTCCGGCTTGTGGCCTATCGTATCGAAAAAATGGACCAACGTAATAGAGCCTGATTGGCTGTGGTAAATTATGCATTCCATTTTGTAAATATGCTCTGCAAATTGGAGCAGTCCCTTCTGGTCTTAGTGAGATAAAATCTCCACCTCTATCTTCAAAAGTATATGTTTCCTTTTCTACTATATCAGTGCTTTCCCCAACCCCTCTGGTAAATAAATTTGAATCCTCTATTATTGGAGTCGCAATAGGGGAATATCCGAATAGTTCGGCTTTATTTGATATAATGTCTTGCACATGCCTCCAGGAATAAGATTTAGGGGGCAATATGTCGAAGGTTCCTCTTGGGTTTTGTATCTTGGGTTTGTTTTTCATGTTACATTGGCAATTTTTGAAAGTGATACTTATGATGATAGCATATCCAATTGGCATTAAATGCTGATATTCAACTGGTTGGTTTCTAATTATGTTTGGGGTATGGTCAAATAAGATATAATTAGTTTTAATTTGGGGTTTAGATTGGTTACTCAGCATAAAGATTTATTTGAAAAGGTAAGTAATTATTTATCTGAAAGTGATGTGATAAATATTCAGGAAGCCTTTGACTTCTCTGAAAAATGTCATTTTGGACAAAAACGTCTTTCAGGTGAACCGTTTATTGAGCACCCTTATCAAACTGCGCTGTATTTAGCCGATTTAAAACTAGATAAATCTACTTTGTCAGCAGCGTTATTGCATGATGTAATTGAAGATTGCGATGTTAGTTACGATGTACTTCAGGGTAAATTTGGAAAAGAAGTGGCTAGCCTTGTTGATAGTGTTACTAAGCTGAATAAAGTAGAGGCCAAAAAATTAAATGGGAGTGTTGAAAACTCAGAAGAGGTTTCAAGGTCTTTTGCTAAGGCTGCTACGGTACAAAAAATGCTTATGGCTATGGCTGAAGATGTAAGGGTTGTTTTAATAAAGTTGGCAGATAGATTACACAACATGAAAACACTAAAGGCTTTACCTATACAAAAGCAATTAGAAATATCTCAAGAGACGTTGGATATTTATGCCCCCTTAGCACACAGACTTGGCATATGGGAAATTAAATGGTTACTTGAGGATTTGGCTTTTCAATTTATTAATCCCGACGAATACAAAAAAATTGCTTCAATGCTTAATTCAAAGCGCGTAGAAAGAGAAAGATATATTGAAAACGTTATAAATAAAGTGAATTCTCAATTCGCTGAAGAAGATATTAAAGCGCAAGTCACAGGGAGAGCTAAACATATTTACAGTATTTATAAAAAGATTCAGATCTATTCTAAAATGAACAAAAATGTTGGGCAAATATATGATTTATTCGCACTTCGAATCTTAGTAGAAGATAGAAATGATTGCTATAGGGCTTTGGGGATAATTCATTCTATGTGGAGACCTTTGCCTGGCGAATTCGACGATTATATTGCAAGTCCTAAAGACAACATGTATCAGGCGATACACACAACGGTTTTGTGTGAATCTAGCTCGCCGGTAGAAATGCAAATCAGGACAGAAGAGATGCATAGGCTGGCTGAATATGGTATAGCGGCCCATTGGTTATATAAAGAAGGTAATGTGGAAGATATCCATTTCGAAGAAAAAATGAATTGGATACGGCAAATGCTTGAATGGCAAAGGACCGAGGGTCCTGCTGATCAATTTGTTGAATCATTTAAAACAGATATATTTAAAGATCAGGTATATGTCTATACACCACTGGGGGAATTGAAAGAATTACCTTCAAATTCTACTGTATTGGATTTTGCATATCGTATTCATACAGATATAGGACATAGGTGTATTGGAGCGAAGGTTAATAACAAATTGGTTGAACTTAAATATAAATTAACGAATGGAGATACAATAGAGGTTTTGACTGATGATGCCATTAATGGTCCTAATGTAAACTGGCTAGACTCAAACTTGGGTTATGTGACCACCGCTTCGGCTAAAGAAAAGATTAAACAATGGTTCAATAGACAAACCAGACAAGAAAATCTTAAATATGGGAAAGATATTTTTTATAAACAACTGCAGAGACTCGGAACTGATTTGAAAGACCAGCAAATAGCTGAAATGATTGGATATATCACAGTAGATGAATTCATGGTTTCGTTAGGAAATGGTAGTTTGAGCATACAAGATGTTGTTAGGACGTTAGCTACAAACGAAATTGCCCTAGAAGCAGGAGATGATTCAGTGCAATTGTTACCTGAAAAGGTGTCATTACCTAATGTAGAGATTATTGGAGCCGGTGATTTGTCGACAAGAATGGGTAAGTGCTGTAGGCCTATATACGGAGATAAAATAGTTGGTTACATGACTCGTAACAGAGGCGTCACAATACATAGAAGCATTTGCTCGAACCCAGAAAAAGAAGATTCAGAAAATTTGATAGAAGTTGATTGGGGTAAATCGCAAATATACTATCCGGTAAGAATAAAAATAGAAGCTTGGGATAGAGTAGGTCTTTTGAGAGATATAACCTCTTTGGTTTCTGAAGAAAAAGTTAATATAGCATCCTGTATTTCTGAAGAAACGGAAGATTTGAGTATTATTTCCCTGACAGTGTATATTGATGGTATTGATCAATTAAGTAGGCTTTGCTCTAAACTAGAATCTATAGGTGGAGTGTTATCTGTGAAAAGAATTAGTGCTACTGTTTCCAACAATTAATATATTTAATAGTGTAAAATACAACTAGATAAAAAGTGAGCGGGAGGTTTTAAGTGCCAAGTGCCAAATCAACTAGAGTAGATGAGAATAGGAGAAAAAGAAAAGCTCCTATACTCACACAGACTAGGAACTATGTAAAAAAAGCTAGGACTTTAATCAAAGATGGCAATCTTGACGATGCCAAAAAGGCAGTGATAGCTGCTGAGAAAAGTTTAGATAAGGCTGCTCAAAAAGGAGTGGTTCATAAAGGAAATGCAGCAAGGAGAAAATCTAGATTAGCCAAACAATTGAACGATTTGGTTAAAACCGGCGGCGCCTAATTATTTAGCTTAATTCTCAAAGAATTTTTAGTATACAAAGCCATTGACCTGAGATGCTAGATATAGTACATTTGTTCTGTACATATGTGCTAAAAGCATAGAAGGAAGGTTTTAATTGGATTCACTTTCTGTAAAACAGCGACGAATATTTGAATTTATAAATGAATTCATGGTGGAAAATCCGTTTCCCCCAACAATCAGAGATATTGCTCATAGTTGTGGTATTAGTTCTACGTCTGTAGTTGATTATAATCTTAGAATACTTGAACGAGAAGGATATATATCTAGGACGGCTGATGTGTCTAGGGGGATTAAGTTAATTAAAGCACCTGAAACATCTGGTGAAACGGCGAAAGTTATTAAGGTTCCAATAGTTGGTAACATTGCTGCGGGAGAGCCATTAAACATTGAGACTCAAACATCTTATTCGGATGATATAGAGGTGCCTAGTTTTCTCGTTAATGACAAACCAAATGTTTTTGCTGCGAAAGTTAAAGGTGAATCTATGATTGATGCTTTAGTTGCCGATGGTGATTTGGTTATAATGGAGCCGGCTGAAAATCCCAGAAATGGTGATATGGTAGCCGCTTTTCTGGAAGATAATAATGAAGTTACATTGAAACACTTTTACATGCAAAATGGGATTGTCACTTTAAAACCAGCTAATCCTTTAATGAGTCCAATAACCGTACCGGCTGAAAAAGTTGCTGTTCGAGGTAAAGTGGTCGGAATTATTCGCAGTCTGTAAAACCTGTTATCTATTGAATTTGAATCTGGGTTTTAAGTCAAATTAATACTCTAATGGTATAATGTTATGAACTTCAAGGATTAATGAGGAAAACCGATGCCATTTAGATTAGGACCAACTGAATTAATTATTGTTTTGGTGATAGTGATGATTGTGTTTGGGGTTGGCAAACTTCCTCAGATCGGTGGGGCAATGGGTAAAGCGATAAAGGAATTCAAATCTTCATCAGTTGAAAATAGTGATGACAAAAAAGAAGAATCCTAAGAAAGCTTAACTTTTTTCAGCATAAACCAGCATAAAGTATTAATTCATTATTAGGATTGGGTTTTTCGTGTAGCTAGCCAAGATAGCCAGATACCTGCTTCATACATCAAGATTATTGGTACTGCCACTAAGGATTGAGTTATTGGGTCGATTGTTGGCGTTATAATTGCTCCTAAAACAAATGCTAGAACAACCGTGTGTCTTCTGAATCTACGTAGGATTTTATAATTAACTACGCCTATTTTGGATAGGAAAAACATTATTAGCGGGGTTTCAAAAATCAATCCCATCCAAAATAATAAAGAAATCATGATGTTAGTGTAATTTCCAATCTTGATAAATGGTGATGCAACATCACTTCCGAAAGTCAAAAGAAATTTGATCATTGGAGGTAAAAGTACCCAGTATCCAAAAGCTGCTCCAATGAGAAACAATGATAAACTTGACGGAATTAAAATCCAAAGATAGATTTTTTCTTTTTTGTTTAATCCTGGCGATGCAAACATAACAGCTTGATATATGATTACTGGTGTTGAAAGAATAATCCCTGCGAATAATGAAACTTTGAATGCAGCGCTAAGATATTCAGTAAGTTCAGTGTAAATCGGTTTATTATTCGGGGCAGATGCGAAATTTTCTGCTGGTTCCATTAATAATGAGAAAATTTGGTTGTGAAAAGCAAATGCTGCGAATGTACAAATCAAGAAACAGACGACCGTCCAACCTAGCCGTTTTCGCAATTCCAAAGTATGCTGCATAAATTGTTTTGCTTCCGGTTTCAAAATGAAGTAAGAAATTTGAATGTGAATTCGTGGTTTTTCATTTATTTAACTTCAATCAGATGTGTTTTTTTGTATTTCATCCGAAGACGAGTCGTCAGCAGATGTCGTAGTGTCTTTAATTCCAGAAGAATCGACCGGTTTATGCACATCTGATGTTGGATTAGAGGGTGGTGAAAATGAGTCTTCCTCTAGATATTGTTCAGCTTTCCACATCGCCCGTTTCAATTCTCTGAGACCTTCACCTATTCTACGTGCACTTTTAATCATTCGGTCCGGTCCTAATACTATTAAAGCTATAATCAAAATAGCTAATATTTCTAATGAACCCATTCCCAAAAATTTCATTAAATTATAGTAATCCTTTTACAGATGCTAATACAATGTCGATAACATCAATTAATTTTATCAAGAGTCACAACACATTCTATATGACGGGTGTGAGGAAACATGTCTATGGGTTGTGTCTTTTTGATTTTAAAACCATTCTTAACCAACGCACATAAATCGCGACAAAGAGTATTCGCGTTGCATGAAATATATACTACTTTTATATTTGCTAGACTCGAGATAGCATTTAACATATTGAGGTCGCACCCTGATCGAGGCGGGTCAAGAATTATCTTGGTCACCTGATTGTTTAATGAATGAATAAGGTCTTCGGCTTTTCCTGTCATAATTGTAATGTTCGGTATTGATTTGTTATTTATTTCTGAATCGTTTGTTGAAGATTTTGATTCTTCTAAAGATATTACTTCTTTTACTAAAGGAGCAAAGATTGCTGGAAAAGTTCCTACTCCGGAGTAAGCATCTAAAAGAATATCAGACTTATTTAATTGTAAAGCATTTTGAATTAAATCAATCATAATCTCCGTTTGTGTATTATTTACTTGGAAAAAAGATGGAGAACTAACCTGAAAAGATTTGTTTTTCAGAGTTTCAATATAATGCTTTTGTCCTGTAGCGAAAAAGGTTTTGCTAATATTAAGTTTAGGTTGGACTAGATGTGAATCCGAAGTAGAACTGGCGCGTATTGATAATTGGCTTGTCTCAACCCGATTTAATTGTAAAAAGTTGATTATTTTGTTTATTGGTTCGTTCATTATCAAGCATTGTTCAATTCGGACAAATCTTTTAGTAACTGAGTTAACAAACCCAAGAGAACCTTTTTCACGGACTGTGAATCTGCCATGATTTCTATAACCAAACAGATTTGGGCTAGGAATGGTGTCAGATATTGTATTGCCACTTATATTCGGATATTTGTTTGAGCAGGATTCAATAAAAGACTTTTTCAATTTGAGTTGATAGTTATAATCGATGTGTTGCCATTGGCATCCTGTGCAGTTTCCGAAATATGCACAAGGTGGTGCTATGCGGTATGGAGAAGCAGTGATGACTTTTGAAACCGAGGCTTGAATTTGGTATTTATGCTTTTTGCCTTTATTTTCAACAACATTACATAAAACCTTTTCATTAGGAATAGCACCAAAAACGGGTATCATTTGGTTGTGATGAAAAGCGATAAAATCCCCTTCATCATTCGCTTTTGGTTCTATTGATAAAATTGTTTGTTGATCGTTCACTCAGAGCTAGATAAATTATTTTTTCGTGTGAGTTTAATATAACATATCTAATTATGGGTGACAGGAAGTATTTCTGATATCATTTATTCGTAAGGAAGAGATGAATGGATAACACAAACTACCTTATCAGCCTATAAAGATGATG
>CAYRIG010000026.1:0-10803 GCA_964424315.1 uncultured Dehalococcoidia bacterium
GGTTTAAAAAATTCGTCCATTCTTTGCATTTGTAAATCTTAAGTTCTATATTATATTCCATGGATTAATCCTTTGTTCTGATGATTTCGTCTTATCGATTTTACCCTCACTCCATCCTATAATTTAAACTAGACTCTTATTATAAGTATAAGGAAATACTGCCAATGATGGAGACTAATTATAATACTTCCAATTCCGGATTGCATAAAACTGATATTTGAATTTTCGAAACGGTGAATAGCAAATTCGCAGTATATAGTTATGATGCATCATTTATTAAACAAATTGAATTTGATATCACAACCCTTAAACAATAAATACGACTGCTTCGAATTCGTTACTCGCATTGGTGATATTACTTTTCGGCATATAAAGTTGACATGAAAAATAAATCAAATCAATATTATACTATTTTGAATCGCTTCGAATTTACTGCTCGCATTTGTGGCAGCACTTTTTCGGCATATAAAATTAAGATGATAAAAAAATATGAAACGCAAAATTTGTTTAATGTACAATCAGCGAATCGGTTTACTCTTCTTAATCGACTTCGCCTCTACCAGGGAGCGGTTATATTTCTCCCCGCTCCCAAAACATTCTAATAACTAAAAAACACAGGAGACAGAATAATGAAAATAACACAAGCAATAAAAACAGGGGCAGCAATGCTTTTCAGTATTGGCTTTCTTTTCTCACAAACTGCACCCGCAGTTTTTGATGCCCACAATGGTATCGAAGATGAAACTGATGGTGGGGTTAATATTGGATTCTATACGGCTGGCGTGAATCAGGTCATTTTACGATCCACATTTTCCTTTCAAAGGGCGACTGTAGCTTTAGAAATACCCGTGGATTATGCCTTTACAGGAAATGGAGATATGCTAGCTGTGCCTCCCAGCTTTTCAGCGGGGTACAGATTATTGGATTACGGAAATGATCTATTACAGGTTTTTGGTGGTTTTTCCACAAGAGCGATGGGGACCTATGACCTAGATATTCATATGCTAATTCAGCCTCACTCAAACTTCTCATTAATGGCAACAGCAGGATCTGCAAATGAGATCATTGAAAGGATCGAAAGCGATAGTTTGAGCCTTTATAAAATATCATCGAATCCTGAATTTGCTCTTGGTATCAAAATTAAGGGGTCTGGTTTTCTGGATGGATGGTTTGGTTCCCTTCACTTGGCTAATCTAAATGAATTTGAAAGTATTGAAGGTGGTACCATGGATAGAGATCGAATTTCATATCTGAGTATTGGGAAGAATTACGACGATAAACTACAGTTTGAAATAAGGGCTCGTGAAGATGGGCGACAACTGAAACTGAGTTATCTTCTCAACTAATAATAATATAACATAGGAGTAAAATCATGAAAATAATAATTACTATAATGACTTTGGCATTTGTAGCAACAGGCTGTTCTATCAACCCGGGAGTTGTTCTGACTGAACATGATGATAAAAATGATTTGATCGAATTGACAAATATTTCTGTTAATTCAATCGTAGAACCAGTAAATGTTATACCAAAACCGCAAGAACTCATAGACACTTTGGTAAATGCAATTTATACTCTCGAAGTTAAAATCAGCGGTTCTGTCTATACTTCAGGAACTACAGATAAAAGCATAAATAAGAAATATCGTGCTGAATTTGATTCTATTCTGCTGGAAATATTGTCTAAAGACAATGTTCCTGCAGAGGTTTGGGACTCAGTTCTGAGAATTGGCATCATCTTCAAGCATGAATCTCTTAATATGATTTTGACAAATATGGAAATGGCTCTGGAAGAACGTACTTTCACTCAGTCCAGGAAAAAATATCCCATAGTAAAAGGGTATCTGGGGAAACTTTACCCGGGATGGCCATCGCGCAATATCGCTGATCAATTAAAAACGGGGTTCGATATTCATTCAGATAATAAAGATAATCTGAGCAGGTGGCTCTTCCACATGATTAAAGACATTAAAACTGATCATCCGGATTTTGATTTTCAATTCTTCGGGCCCGAACGGTTGACCACATTTCTTTATGCAGCAGAATACACCATTAGATTGATTGATAACGGGAAATCTTATTATCCAGAACCTATCGATTTATCTCTGCCAGAGAAAGAGAAGATATTATGGTTGAATTCTCATCTGGCAAAATATAATGATCTGATACGTGGAGGAGACCAATCATGAGGATTATAATAAGTTTATTTATTGTTGGGTGTTTCATTATTGGGTGCGCGCCTCTTTCATCTGGACTACGAGATGAGTATGATTCTTCTTCTTTTGGATTATTGGATGAGTATATTGATATAATGCAAGATGGAAATACTAATCTTCATAAGGCTCTATCATTAGCAGTTGAAGTGAAGAGGGTAATCGAGCAGGGTGATTCCTTGATTAGTTTCTTTGAAGATGTCCAAAAAGAAAATGTGTCTAAATATGAGGCAGGCATTATATCAGACATTGAATCCTATCTGGATGTTTCCGAGAATATTAAAAATAAGATAATCCATTTCCAGCTCGAATATCGTAATTATGATTTGCAGGGGCTGCGCTTTATGATGAAGATCGCACAATCGAAAAATCATCATAAAATGATGGAACAAATATTAAACATTCATCTGGATATTAAAGATGTTATGTTTGAGTCAGATTATGAAACCCTAGCATCTACCCAAGCAGTCTTAATTGAATCTTTTATAACTCTGGATTATCAGATTCAATCTCAAGCTATGCAGAACGAGATGGATCAATGGAATAAAAATAATGAATGGAGGGAAAACCATGAGTAAAAAGTATTTAATACCAGTATGGTTTATGTTGCTGTTATCACCATCCTTTGCTACACAAGTTGGTATACCGATGCCAGATATTTCGTTTGATTGGATGCAATTATTCCGATTTTTTTTAGTGAGCTTGAAAGGATTTATTGTCATACAACTCCCTATGCTTCTGATATTGTTAACCCTGTGGTTATGGACAGCTTATATGCAGTTTGGATCGAGGGATTATCCAGATCTACTTTTTGTTGAACGAAAGCTTCACACCGTCCAGGATACCAGTGACTACATTTATTGGTTTGGTGAACTAGGCACATTTATCGGAATGTTTGCAGCAGTAATCCAACTTGGCGTGGAAACCAACGATAAATCTGGATTTGCTCTAGCACTTGGAATGGCCATAGCTACATCCATTTTAGGTAAATTTGGTCAGATTGTAGGTCGGGGACCGGAACGGAGATTATCTTGTGCACTCGCAGAAATGGGTGAAGATAAAGATGATGGCCATTCCATTAGACAGGATGGGGATCTTTGGGATGAATAACTCTAATGTCAATCATCGAAAAGAAAGTCAGGATATACCTTGGCTATTGGCTTTCTTTTTTCTTGTAGGATTTACTACCGATACTCTACCCAGATATGACAAACAGGAGGGGGGAGGTAAACCACCAGAAAGTATTACACAACTCGAAGTGAATTTATCTACAAAAGAATCAGGATTATTTATGGTGTTTGATAACGGTGAATTATTTTCTCAAGGATCATTTAAAAATACCAGAGACTTAACAAGCCAAATCAACAATATTGATAAAGGCTATATTGATACAGATAATCTTGAATTGTCAATTGGCGATTTAAATAGATTTAAAAATAATCTAAATATAACAAATATGCGGGTTTATCATGTTCGATAAAGATGGCAGTCGCATCCACGAACATCAAATTCGTCATAAAACAATAAACAAAGTAAATTAACTTGAAAGGAAATGAAAATGAAAATAACTAAAACATTACTAACAATACTGATTATTACTGCATTACTGATTCCACAACAGCCAGGAAGTATGGAGAGCATTCAACAATGGAGTCAACTTCTTGGTAAAATGCAAAAAAACATCAGCCAGGATCTGGATGAACAGGATAGCTTTAATATTAATGTCGCATCTCTTGAGAGGGAAATATCACAGCTGGCTGATAAAATGAATGATACCCGAGACAAGTATGTAAAAGATGAACTCCAAGCTGAATATTATTCAATGCAGGCAGAACTGTGTATAGGTAAAATCATCCGAATGGAGAGAAAACTAGAACTAGCAACTGTAGTTACTGAAATGCTGGAATCACTTACCCACATTTTACTCAATAGTACCGGTGGATCTAGAATGCAGCAGAAGTACAATGCTATAATTGAACAGCAGAGACAATATAAAGCGGGCTTGAAAAGAACGAATGAAATTTTAGCAGACTTGATAGGCTACTTCCCTGTTACAACGAAGGGAGTTATAGCAATTAATAAATATCGTAATGCTACTCAGCATAAAGTACAAAAAGAAAAAGTTTATAAAGATAAAGCGATTGCATACTATGAAAAACAATTCGATATTCTTGAAGAAATGGAAATCAAAGTATTAGAAGGCTATGATCCGCTGGAAGTAGAGCTTGATATACTGGGTATAGAAATGGATTTGGAAATGATTATGTTGGATGCAGCTTTACATAATATTGAGGTTCAGGGGGACTTTATAACAGAAATGATCAGTGTGAATCCAGTAAGATAAATTAAAATAATTAAATAGAAAGGAAGTAAATATGAGCACAACACATACACCCAAATCACTTGTTTTTGTTTCTCTGGGAATAGGTTTAGCCCTACTTTTGATCATTATTCCGGTTTGGCTTGGAGATAATCGGGAAATTGTTGATGTTGTAGAGGTGCAGGATGCACCAGAACCTGCTCCATCCCTAGTAGAAGAACAAAAAGAAACCATAAAAACGAAACAAGACATTGAGCCGAATGCACATGGAAATCCTTCGTCAACCATAGCTGAAGAATCGGATAGAAAAGAAAAACAGGTGAGCAGTATTCTTGAACCTTCAGGCTTTGAAAGTGATGTTCGTGATGTTCAATCGTCTGAGATTGATGTAGGTATAGAAAAAAAACAGGTTTCTTCAACCAGGGTTTCTAAAGTTCCGACAATAGATGAAAAGACACAGCGAGTAGAGAATGTTGGACGCCTAAATGAAAATCTTCAAAACCGTGCTAATTCATTTATTAATGAAAACCAGATCCGAAATACATCAAAACTCTCATTAGAAGAGAAATCTGCCAAGGTAAATAATGTTGATGATTTCACTCGAAAGACGATCTCCCGGATTGAAGATTTTCAAAATAAAAGACCTTAATCGGATGAGATACCTTATAACAATATTTACTATTTTTTTATTGGGGCTATTTTTTTATGATAATGATCCAGTTGAAAAGCAAAGTAAAGAAACTATTTTAAAGGAAATTGAAGAGCAGATTAAACACTTGGATGATGTAAAGACTATATTGACTCGGGAAGATGCTGATTTATTAACTGAATTAAAAGATAAATTTAATCTGGAATCAATTCGAAAAGATATGGCTGAACTTAAGAATTTACAGGCTGAACTCAAGGTATTAAAAAATTCAGCTGTTAAACCACATAAGGATGAAAATTCTGATCATGTGGCCCTATTGGCAGATTTTACCATTATACCTGAAAATAATTCAACATCTAAATCTAATGAGGATGGCATTGTATCTGAATCAGATAACGGTCCAACTGGGAATTTGGTGAAAAAAGAAGTGAAAAGTGGACCTGATAAATATAAGAAAGGCCACATTCCCGATCTCAGCATTCGCATAATGAAATGCTCACTAACACAACTTATCAACAAATATGATCTTGAAATGGTTGTTAGTGATTACGATGACAATTATTACCTTTTTGATCCAGTAAGCAAATCCTTTTCAACATTAACAGAAGAAGTAATAAATAGATTCAGTCACAGAGGTTATCGGCAATATAATACTGATGAAGAAAAAATGTGGAAGCTTAGGACGGAGTCTTACCTAGGGTCAAAAATTAAAAATATTGGCTGGGCATATCCCAAATCGGCAGAACAGCAGTTGATCTTGAAACAGCTTTCTTATTGTAATACTATAAATAAAGATCCCAATGAAATTGATATTACCTATGGATATTATGATAGCCATGGTGAACTTGTATTAACAGATTGGAAATAAATAGGAGTTATTATTATGAAATTAAATTATATCGAAATTATGAAACCCTTCTCAATATATATATATATTTTAGTTTATTTATTCGCACTTGGATGTTCAAATGAGATTTCTCCCTTAAATAATAAACTAAACGAGCAAGAGTTGAAAAATAAAATGACAGAACATCTACCCTGGTTGAATGATCCGATCGAGTATGAAAGGTTGCTGTCTAAATATAATAACATTATTGAACATAATAAAAAAAGGCTTGCCCAATTAAAACATATAAATAAAACACTGATCGATTTATTAGACTACTTTCCTAAGGAAGCAATGGGATATAAATCAATAAATACATACATTAATATATCTAATCAATCTTATAAAGAGATAATTAATCAAAATGAAAAAATGATTATTGGCCAACAGAAATTTATTACTTTTTATCAGAGTATTAATGGTCTTATTTCAGATAAAAATCAAAAAATAAATGAAAAGGTGCAATAACAGCATGAAATATTTTTTAATTACATTCACCACCACTTGTTTTATTCTCGGCATTTCCCCTACGGAGATAATTCCCAGAATTAAATTACAAACAAAAAGTGTGAAAAATTTTATTATAAACCATCATGATTCCATAGATAATGAGTTACTGGATTTTTATAATGAATATTCAAAAAAGCTACGAGAAGGGATATTAGTTTTAACAAACCATAAAATTCAGAGAATATCTATGCCAATTGAAAATGATCATTCCAACCGTATGGAATTAACTAATAAAGCTCTACATTGGGTAGGCACACCTTACAGATATGGTGGAAATGGCAGAACGGGTATTGATTGCAGCGCATTTGTTCAGTATATTTTTAAAACACAGGGAGTGCTTCTCCCCCGTACTGCGCGGGGTCAGTATAAAGCATCCAGAGATTACGCCGTAACTCGGCCCTTACCCGGAGATGCGGTCTATTTTCGTAAAAATAAACGAAATCGAAGCATTGTTCATTGTGGAATTGTACTTCCGATGGGCAAATTCATTCATGCCAGTGGCGCTAGGAAAAAAGTGGTTGTATCGTCTTTGTGGGACTCTTATTATAGAACTAAAATCGCTGGATATAGGAGATTTATTCAATGAGAATTGCAGAAAAAATAATGTATGGATTTTGCAAATACTCAGTATTGATTATTTTAGGAAATTTTATTGTTCATTTGGCTGTTTATAACCAAAATATTTTAAATGTAATCGAATATTATTCAATCAAGTATTATGGATTTACAGCAGGAATATTTATATTATTTTATATCATATTCAGAAGGAGTTTTCTATTCTGGGAGACTCTGGGGCATGAAATGACTCATGCAGTTATTGGTGCATTGAGCCTTAATAAAATCATTTCCCTGATTGCTTCAGAAAAAGGTGGATCTGTTTATTATTCTGGAAATGGGAATTTACTGGTTGCACTGGCACCATATACCATCCCGCTAGCAGCTTTAATTTGTGGATCATTATCATTGGTTCTATTTTATCCGGTTTCAATTGTATTCAAACATTTTACTGTTATCTTTTTCGTTTGGCATTTCGTATCTTTATTTAATCAATTTGGGGAACACCAGTCGGATCTGCATTTGTATAATTATTATTATTCCACTGTATTTATTGTAATGATAAATATAATTCACATTGTGTTATTCATATTTTATCTGAATGGATCAACGAAATTATTCTTCACCTTATTTATAACCATTATAAACAAATGGGGGCACACATGGATTACACTGATATCTTAACTAGTATAGAGAATTTATCTCTTGAAAAACTGGGTATTATTCTATCGGATAATGATATAAAACTATTGAAAGAATATAGGCTTGACACTTTGGGGGCACTATTAGGAGCTACTAAAGGCTTTACATATAATGAAATTGTAGAATCCATGGAACAGGGTGTAGAAAAGCTGAACCAAATAACAGATTTGATACCACCAATATTAATTTCAAAATACAGGGAATTTAATGAAAAGCATCCTCTTGGAGATTTAGGGAGATATCCAGATGAAACCAAATGATAATATCACGAAATTAGTTGAATCTATTTTCCGTAAAGGACAGGCAAAACGGGTTGCCAAACGACTTCAAACCGTTTTCGGGATTACAACTATTTTGCAATTCCACGCAGTTTTAAATCCTTTTCTTCATGTTTTAAAAGACCAGCAGATAAAAGATAAAGGACTCAATAAGAAATATAAAAAAATTCGTTCACGTTGTCATTCAAAAGATGAGAAAATAAGAAAAATACAAAAGTCCTGCTCAATCTGTAAAAAAGATGCTGAAAAAGTATGGCAAGCTTTGTCCGGGATTAAATTCCCATCACTTTTGGAAAACAGTCCCAAATCTGCACTGTCACTTGGATGTTTACCTGAAAAACAAAAGCATATTCAGGGCATTAAACGATTTCATTCCAGACCATTTAGAAAACTTCCCAATACACTTATCCTCCCGGGATATAATAAAGATAATGTCTTTGATCAGGGTCGGCGGGGAACATGTGTCAGCATGGCTATCAGTAAACTTATCGATTATCTATCGGGATTATTAACTTCAAAACAGTTCCTCTATCATCAAAGTAAAATGATTGATGGTATCATTGATATGGAAGGCACCTATATTTCAACTGGATTTCGAGTATTGTCGGAGGAAGATTTAATCGATTTCGGTACAGTATCGGAAGATGACTGGAATTATAATGGAAAAATTCAATCCACCAAACACCAGGGTCCTCCACTTGAAAAATGCTACAATACAATGAGAATGATCGGGTTTGATCCACTCCAGATTGAGGATATCAATATTGTTTATGAAATCAAATCTATATTGGCAGGTGATAATGGTTCTAGACCTTCAGGAGTTGTAGTAGGTTTAGAGGTATATGAAAGTTTTGAGAATCCTCATTCTAATCAAACAGGAATTATTACCCTGCCCCTACCGGGTGAAAGCTGCGTTGGAAACCATGCCATGCTCATTGTAGGGTATGATGACAAAGATCAGCGGTTTCTGGTTGTAAATTCATGGGGGAAACAATGGGCATTTCAAAATCCAAAAGGATATCCTGGGCATGCCCTCATACCCTATCAATATATTGAAAAATATTGTCACAGTGCATTTTCAATGTCTGCCATGGGTGAACAGAAAATGTGTATTGATATAGATGATAGGCTCTCTTACGGTCAATATCATCCTCGTAAGAAAAGAAAAGTGAAAGCAAAAATACCTCTCTATATAAATGTAATGTATAAGTATAGTATCGCAGCATCGATCATAATTGCTTTGCTTTGGTCACTATCACTGTATTTTAATTATCCTCACACATTCTAATCGGAGTCTCATCATGAAAAAATTAATAACAGCAATTATGATTGTAATTATTGGCTGCAAATCCGATAACCAGAATATGGAGACCATGAGTTTTGCTGACGCATTTTCTTATAATAGAAAACAATATGGTTCCAATCATATTTTCAAATGGCAGGGAAATAGATACACCACCATATTAGCAGAGGAAATTGTCTATAATTTGCCGAAGCCTTTACTAATGTTTAATGATTCTACCTGGCAGGAAAAACTAAATTTGGTATTACAGTCAGAGTTAAATAGAAGTTTAAGCTGGTTGGCCAAAATCGAAAGCTGGGAACCTGGGCAGCACCCATATATGTCGACAGCTAAGAAAATATATACTAATCGGGATGATTCTCATCTGCGATTAATCTTTAATAATATGAAATCAACCCATCTGGAAAAATTAAAGAATCATCTTCACCAGCAAAAATGTTTATTGGTTCAATATAAGCGCATAAGAGGTGAAAATAAATTAAATCTGGGAAATAGAATATTAATAGAAAAAAACGAATTAGTAATTGATGAAATGATGCGAATGACTGAAGAATACATTAATCATCTTAAGCATAATAAAAATCTTTACGTTGCTGATCACAGATGATAGTGTTACTAAAATAAAACTTGATAGAAATCAATTTTTATTTAATTTTGCAACATGTTTTTAATAATAAATTTGCATATGTTTTTAATAATAAAAGTTAAATGAGCAATCAATTCAATAAAATAACAATCATAGATATTGAAGCAACGTGCTGGGAAAAAACATCCAAAAAGGACTATTACGAAAAATCAGAAATCATCGAATTTGGTTGTGCCCTTTTAGATGTAAAAACAGGTCAAATTCTTGATAATTGCAGCATCTATGTAAAACCTACTTGGGAATGGAATCAGAAATTATCGGATTTCTGTATCAATCTGACCGGAATTACAGATGATCTTCTGAAGAAACAGGGTAAATCCTTTGAATCAGCTATTATTGAATTGAAAAACCGTTTTTTCACTTCTAAAACATGGATGTCCTGGGGTGCTTTTGACAAGCGATTTCTAAGAAGGAAATGTGAGCAGTTTGATTTATCTTTTCCTTTTAAAGATGGAATGCATATCAATGCAAAGAACCTGTTTACATTAATGAGCAGGAAGCTAACCCGCAGTGTAGGAATGAAAAAAGCAATGGAAATGCTTAATCTTGAACTTGAAGGACGGCACCATAGCGGTAAGGATGATGCTTATAATATTGCAAAGATAGTTCGAAAAATACTCTGGGAGGACAAGGATATTCTAGTTAATTCAAAAGGTATGGACACTAAATAATAATGAAAATATTTGTCATTTCTGACACACATTTTGGTCATCGGTCTTTAGCAGACAAATACCAGACTCGA
>CAYRIG010000027.1:0-5425 GCA_964424315.1 uncultured Dehalococcoidia bacterium
TTTTTGCATTTTTCTAAATTTTTCGTTTATCGCTTTTTTAAACCTGATTCCAGGAGGAAATACTAATCCTTGCAACAAAGCAATAGTAAGAAATTCCCCACCCTCCTCTAAAGAATCATATACTTCATCCAACAAATCCACCTGCACATCCTTAGCCAATGCTCCCCAAGGCAAACCAGAAATTATACAATCGGATTTAACTTGATTATGTTTTGCAAGATATTTTTTTATGTCCTTTGCAGATGCATGATATACAGTAGCTTTTGGATTATTTAATTTAGTTTCTTTAACAAATTCCTCATTTATTTCCAAAGAAAAATATTCACTGGTTTCGGGAATATTTTTCATTATTTCCTTCGTAAACACACCGGTACCGGGTCCCAGTTCTACAATACATCTCTTATTACTCAAATTTGCTCTTTGTACAATCAATTTTGATAATTTCTTAGAGGTAGGAGCAATTGCTCCTGTTTCTATAGGTCTTTTAAATAGTTCGCTTAAAAAAATCATATATATTAATTATCTACATTAAATAATAAGGATGTTTAACATACATATACTACACAATACAAAGAGTAGCAATGGAAACTAGAACCATAGTAATTGTTCTGGTTATCATATTATTCGTGCTTTTTGTAGTTCTCAGCCAATTTAAAGAAAAAGATAAATAACTGAATATTTACAACTTTCAATTAAATGTGAGGATTTCCGCAGGATTTATTTTGGTTATGATATCAACTTGATCTTGAGTTAATCCTCCGGACATAAGCCTTGGCATAACGTTATCTATTAAGTGAGCATAACCATATCCACCATATTTTTGTAATAGATGCTTACAGGCAATATCCTGACCTATTACAATCTGGTTGACAAAACCAGCATCTACAAGCGTTTTAATATAATTAATCCTCATAGCATCAGAAGGAAAATCTGTTGATCCATAGGAAAAATATGAATTTTCCCAGCCAAATTGATCATATGACAAATAACATCCTGAACTGGCCAGTTTTATAACCAATTCAATATCTACGAAAGTTCGTCCAATATGGCCCATTACTACGCGTTTTATATCTGCGCCAGCTTCATCGAGAATTTTTAAAATATCAAATGGAGCCTGCACATCACGACCAGGATGAATAATTATAGATGCACCAGTTTTACTTTGTGCAATAGCACTAGCTCTTAAAACCTTTTCTTCATTTGCGGTAAGGGGCCAAGAACATCCTATCTCTCCAATGAACCCACTTTTGACTCCAGTATCTTCAGCACCGTCTATAATATCCGAAACTATTTCATCTGCTATGTCCTTCTCAGTTTTGTTTGTAACCGAATCAGGATGAGATGCTGCAATATAATATCCTGATCCCATAATAATATTCGCACCAGACATTCTAGAAATCAAAGCCAAAGATTCAGGACTTCTCTGTATACCGACACTTGTGGTATCTACGATACTTTTTCCACCAGATGCAACGAACTTTTTTACTTCATCTACAGCTAGTTGTTCATCTTTCAAACTTAAGTTAGTAAAACTTCTAAATGGGTCATAACGAACCCATCCCAAATTTTGCATAGTAACCGGTTCATATGCCTTCGCGACCCCTGTTAGGTCATCTGGCTTTTGAAATACCACGGTGAAATCTATAATCAGATGTTCATGCATTGAAGTCACACCTAATTCATCTGGGTTTATTAAACCTAAAACTGTCTGTATTTTACCGTTAAGATCGCTCATTAAACAAATCACCTTATTTTATTTGCGAATGATACAAACCAAAGAAAGTTAATACAATAAATAAATGCTATTTTAACAATTATTCCTAACTTTAAATCACGCTACGTTCAGGCTGCTGATCCAATTGTTTCTCTTTTGAACATCTTCTTTATTAGACCTTTTTCCCACACAACCAACACTTGCGTAGCTACGCCGATTGAACTGTAAGTACCTACAATTACCCCAATCAGTAATACCCACAAAAACTCTCTTATTGTTTGTCCACCAAACAATATCAAAGCAAGAAGTGTGAATAAAAGAGTGAAGCTTGTATTTAAAGATCTTCCAAGTGTTTCAAAAATACTGACAGATACATTATTTTCAAACTTTCTGTTCGGATATAAAATAATATTTTCCCTCAATCTATCAAATACCACTATAGTATCGTTGACGCTATAACCAATAATGGTTAGAACCGCTATCAAAAACATGCTATTTACTTCAATTTCCCAAAAATAACCTAAAAGAGCAAATACTCCAATTACTATTAAAACATCATGTATCAAAGCAACAATAGCTGCACATCCGTATCTGATAGGACTCGGTACATTTCTAAAAGCCCACCATAAATACAAAAATATACCTACAGCAGCAGCTATGACAGCCCATATCGCTGCTCTCACAATCTCATCTGCAACTAACGGTGAAACGGTGTCAAACGATAGTACTTGTACTCCAGAAGGTGATAATGATCCTTCTAATGATTTCAGTAATTTAGCCTTGTTTTGTTCATTAACCGTAACAGTCCTCAAAAAATAAACATTCTCACCCATACCTTGCACCACCGCATTAATATACCCTTCCTGTTCAAGTTTAATCCTCAAATCTTCTTGGGAAACATCGTCACTAAACTGAACCTGCATACTAGATCCACCGGTGAAATCAATTCCAGTTTTTAATCCACCAGCAATAATCAAAAATACTATGCCAGGTATTATCATAGCCAGTGAAATTATTAGAAACCAAATACGTTTTCGAAAAACTCCCAAATTTATCCCCTTTTAAATCTAGTTAACATTTTATGATGATGGTTTTCCAGAAGGTAAAAACAAAGCTGAATATTTACTGATATTACTAACTGCAATTATACGCAGTAACGTACGACTCACTGTAATAGCTGTAAACAAGCTAACGCCCACACCTAAAGCTAACGTAGCTGAAAAACTTTGAACCATTGTCGCGCCCAAGGTATCGGCAAACCAGAATAATATCGCACATGTAATCAGAGTAGAAACATTACCGTCTCTAATAGCAGGCCACGCCCTGCTGAAACCTATATTTATTGAAGATAACAGTGTCCTACCAGCATTAAGCTCTTCTTTCATACGCTCGAATATAAGTATATTTGCATCCACGGCCATTCCTATAGAAAGAATAGTGGCAGCCACTCCAGATAATTCTAAAGTTACCCCTATCAATTTAAATAAAGCTAGTAACAAAGTTGCATATATCAATAGAGCAATACAAGCTATCAATCCCGGGACTCGATAATATAACGTCATAAAAAGAAGAACCAATGCTAAGCCCGTCAAGCCTGCAATTAGGCTTTTAGCAAGCGAATCAGCTCCTAATATAGCATCCACATCACGCTCCTGTATTAGTTCAATTGGGAAAGGTAATCTACCCGACTCAATAAGTAAAGAAAGGTCTCTAACTCTACCCATGGTAAAATCAGGTCCTTCAATATAACCAACACCTGCTGTAATCGGAGATTGTACTCTTGATGCTATTAATTCTTTGTTGTCTAACTCTATCACCAACAAATCTCCGGTAGTATACATTTCTGTTGTGACTTCACCAAAAGTTTTAGCACCGTCAGAATTAAATTCTATATTTACGATTGGCAAGCCAGTAGTCTGATGAGTACTCGGGTAGGCCCTCGACATATCTTTACCGGTTAATCCAACAGGATCATCTACTTTACCTATAATCTCTACAAAATTTAGTGCATCGTATTTATCTGTACTAAAAAGTGATGTTGCTAAGTCCACATCAACGCCAGCTCCATTTAAATTCAGGGCAAATCTGTTAGTGGACCCAATTCTCTTAACAAATGGTTCTCCACCTAAAGACAACTTAGTTCCATTAGGTAAAGCAGCTACTGGAGAATAGGATAAGGTAACCGGAGTAGAGGTAGTGTTCGAATCTGGATTCAGCACTGTAACTTCAATATAATTCGGATATATGTCTCCACTACCAGGTACTATCTCTCCATCCACCTCTTGCTCAGTACCAATTACAGGAGATAAGCTAAGACGCATCCTGTCAATCATTTCATCAAATTCCAAGGTTCCTGATTCTGTAAATTCAATTACCAATGCAGGAATTGCTTGTGTGTTATCAGTATTGTCCGATAATTGCGCTTCAGTGGAAGTGGAATTTTCATTAGCTTCTTCAGCATTATCAGATTCATCATCTTCAATAGTGTCCTCAGTTGAAGTAGCTCCACCAATCGTTTTGACTTCTATCGCCACCACTTGATCTGCAATGGTCAAAGCAGCAGGAACGTTCAATGTCCGTTTCTTATACTCTAGCTGAGCAGTCTCACCTATCAAAGATTTCGCCCTGTCTAAGTCTTCTACACCAGGTAATTGAACTAATAGTCTATTTTCACCTAATTGCTGAATAGCCGGACGGCCTAAACCACTGCGGTTAATACGCTCCTCGATACTCCTGATCAAGGCGGTCATTTCATCTTTTGTTGGGACGAAAGGCTCCCCCGTTTGTGGATCTACTGCTTGAAATCTTAAATCACTACCACCTTGAAGATCCAGTCCCAGATTTAGACCAAGAATAGATTCACTATTTCCTATAGTAAAGTCCTGAATAGTTATTGTTTCATTCAACAATACTAATGCAGAAGCAACAATCAAAACTACAATAATTAATAAACTTCGTATATACCTACGCACTAACTAACCTCAGCTGATATTACTCTCTATAAATTTTAAAGCTTCGTCCTTCGATTTTATATGTCCCATAGCTTGGGCTTCTTTTATTTTAGCAATAAGTGTTCCAATTTTTGGACCAGGAGACAGGTCAAAATTCTCCATAATTTCATTACCGCTTAACAAAACCATGTCTTCTTGCTGTCTTTTCTGGATTAATGCTTGACGTTTTATAATGTAATCAGTACGGGCGCATTGTTCCTGCCATTCTTTTTCGGTCAGATCAGGTCCACGCATCCCAAGATAATCAGCTAAATCTAAATAAAGCGTATCAATCGCAACATCTCCTACATCTCTGAAATATCTATATATAGCTTTATCGGTCGGTAACTCACCAGATTGAGACATTTGAGCTGGCCTCAAATGATTTTCTATCATAGTCTTCACAATACTGATACCTTTATTACTGATTCTCAAACGTCCCATTATATCATTTGCTATGTTACTTCCAACCTCAGAATGAGTTAAAAATCGAATTTTGCCAGACGAATCCTCCGTTCTTGTCTTAGGTTTACCAATATCATGCAACAATGCGGTGAATTTTAAAAAAGTTAATCTTGTTTGCCCATCACTAATTTTTTCTTTGAAATACATATCCATTTCAGGGAATTCGGGGACATTCGTCCGAACGAAACCGAGATCAGAAGTATTTTGCAAAATTTTGCCTGCCATTACAGCAGAGTTAATAGAATGATTGAAAACA
>CAYRIG010000027.1:5435-10705 GCA_964424315.1 uncultured Dehalococcoidia bacterium
AAACATCCCAATGATGTTCTTTAGGTTGTAATACATCACGGGTTTTTCCTAACTCATGAATTATTTCACATAATAAACCCACTTCATCAAAAATATTGAAACAATCCTGCGTGTTGCGCAAAGATAATATTTTAAACAATTCTTCACGGATACGTTCACCACTAACATCATTGATTTTATGTACATTTGACTTAAGAAGTCCTATGGTTTGCCCAGTAATTTCAAAATTCAATTCTCCATATAATCTTATACACCTCAATAATCTTAATGGATCTTCTTGAAAACCATGGTCAGACACAGTTCTTATAACTTTATTATCAATGTCCTTAACTCCACGGTGTGGATCAATAACATTATCGATTTCAACATTACGGAATTTGGAATCTAACTTAACTGCAATTGCATTTATCGTGAAATCCCTGTTAGATAAATCATCATAAATAGACTTCTCAAATAGACCAATATCAATATTCATGATTAAAGATTCAAATTGAATATTAATACGGTATAAAGCATGATCAGAGTCAATTAGAAAATAAGTGCCAGACAATTTTGCCGAAATAATTTCCGCTATTTCTTTCGGCTTATTGGAAACAACTATATCTATATCATTTATGTGCGTCCCAATAATACAATCTCTAGTAAACCCTCCTACTAAATATGCTTCGACATTTAATGATTCACATATTGACCCAATAAAAGCATTTATCTGAAATATTTTCCCAAAAGGGATATTTTCACTAGAAATATTCATGAACAAAAACGCTTAGTATTAATCCTGTATCTCAACTTCTTCAGCATCAAATTCCGGTTCGATTTTTTCCAATTTTTGATGTTGTTCTAAATGATCCATATACAATATCCCATTCAAGTGATCGATTTCATGTTCTAAAGCTTGAGCTAACAAACCTTCTGCTTTTATTCGAACATCTTTCCATTCTCTGTCCCACGCCTTAGCTTTAATCCAAATAGATCTGGTTATAATTCCCCTATAACCAGGCACACTTAAGCATGCTTCAGTGACTTCTCTTTCTCCTTCTTTGTCAACTATTTCAGGATTGATATAAACTCTAGCATCTTCTTCGGGAAGCTGGATAGCTATAATCCTTTTCAATATACCTATCTGATTAGCAGCTAAACCAACACCTTGAGCATTTTGCATAGTATCGACTAAATCTTCGGCGATTCTGTGAATAGAATTATCTAATTTTTTTACTTTACGAGCTTTTTTCCTAAGTACTTCATGAGGAAACTCGTATATAGGTAAAACAGCCACTTCCTTCTCCCATTGTTTAAAATTAGATGCGAATTTATATCAACTTCCGAACAAAATTATAGCCAGCAAAAGCAATAGGTGTAAAGGTTTCAATTCCAAATCGCTTGACAGAACATCTGTTCTGATTTAGAATTATCTACGTTGATTCACTTTCGAAGAAGCCCGTCGCACAAATAATTAATCTTGTACTACCCATTATCAAAGGTAATACAAAATTGATTTACATACCCCAAAGTGTGCGACGGGTTTCACAAACAGTTTAAGTTCTTCCGAAATGACTTTCAATCCTATTTAAACTTAATTTCAACATTGTGGGTCTGCCATGTGGACACATGTTTGGATTATCGCATTTCTCTAAATTTTGAATTAATGACGTTATTTCTTGCTCTATCAAATTTTTACCTGCTCTAACTGAAAAATGGCACGCGATTGTTGCAGCAAATTTATCTTTAATTTCATCCACACCCGTCCCTTCATCAATGTCATTAATTAATTCTGATATAGCTCTTTCATTTGATTTATCTAAAAACATCTTAGGTATAGCTCTCAAAATATGTTTGCCCGGGCCAAAAGGCTCAAAATCAAACCCGAATTCAATAAATTTATCTTTAAATAACTCAATGATTCTAGCTTGCTCGGCACTCAAATCCATGACTAACGGCTCAATCAGGATTTGGGATGATTTAAGATCTTCATAATCGCCGTTTTTAACTTTTTCATACAAAATCCTCTCATGAGCTGCATGTTGATCAATCAAATACAATCCATCTGGACCTTCAGAAATAACATAAGTTAAATTCATTTGACCAATAGGCCTTAGAATTGGAAGTAGTTTCCTTATACTGCCTTTAGAAACCTCTTCATCAAAAGCAGAATAATCTTCAAACAAACTTATACTATTAGACTCTGTTACACCTGAGGAGAGTACAGCATTTTTATCAAAAGATGATGGGTATTTTTTAATAAATCCAGCTACAGGAAATTTTTGATCTCTCCTACTATAAGTATTTATGATTGGTACAGGATTCCTATTTACTAGTACATCCCTGATAATTTTTTGCACGGACGCCGCAATGTCTTTTTCTTCTACAAACCTTACTTCTTTCTTCGAGGGATGTACATTCACATCTACCTGATCGAAAGGCACTGCAATATTTATTACAATTATCGGGAAAACACCTTCAGGCAAAAACCCTTTATACGCCTGCTGTATTATATAAGACAGCGTTCTATTATTTATCCACCTTCCGTTAACGAATATATACATATTTTTTCGAGTCTTTCGATGTATTTCGGCAGAGCCTATCAAGCCAGTTACTTTAACATCACCTGTGTTTTCAATTTTTTGAGTTTCAATTTCAAGCATTGATTCAGCAACTTTAAGACCTAACAAAGTTAAAACTACTTCTCTAAGATCACCAGAACCATTAGTAGCAAAAACTTGTTTTCCGTTGGATAACAACCGAAATTTAATTAACGGATAAGCCAAGGCATAGTTGTTTAAAACTGCAAATACTCTAGATGTCTCAGTAGATATGCCTTTCAAAAATTTTCTTCTAGCCGGTAGACTAGCAAATAAATTTCTCACCTCTATGCTGGTTCCAATATTCAAACCAACCGCTTTTTTATTCTCTACAACACCTTTTTTTATTTGGAATGTGACACCAAAATCATCTTGCTTAGTCTTAGTCATCATCTCTACATCAGCGACAGCAGCTATGCTCGGTAAAGCTTCTCCTCTAAAACCTAAAGTCCCTATACTGTCAAATCTTTCCCAATCAATAATCTTGCTAGTTGCAAACCTCTCAAAAGCAAGTCCTACTTGATCTTTTGAAATACCCATCCCATCATCAGAGACCCTCATAAATTTAGTCCCGCCGTCTATTATTTCCACAACAATTTGTTTTGAGCCAGCATCTATAGAATTTTCTACTAATTCTTTGATTACAGATGCAGGATTTTCAATCACTTCACCAGCAGCTATCTTAGCCGAAACGTCTTCTGGCATCATTTTTATTTGATTAATTGCACTCATCAAAAATATTTACTACCCTATCGATTTAGAAATACGTTTTGCAACTGCAGGCCCCTCATATATCAATCCACTGTACACCTGAACAGTAGTAGCGCCTGCTTTTATTACTCTTTCAGCATCAGCAGCATTGAAAATCCCACCACAACCATTAATTGCAATATCACTCCCAACATGTTTCCTTACATCTTTAATCATTGTAATAGTGTCTTCAATCAACAACTTTCCACTAAGACCACCAAACCCTGTAGCCATTTTTAAATCTTTGACGGAACGACTGTTTCCAACAGTTAAAGCATCAACTCCAAAGTCGATACTAAACTTAGCTAAATCAAGCACCAACCCCCTTGAAACCTCATATGATTCTCCACAAAGTCCTTCTACTTTAATTTGGCCATAAGAAGGCAATTTAACCCAAAGGGGTTTTGTTCTTAATCGATTTAATTCCTGAAGCAACTCATTAAAGTTTTCCTTTTCGTGAAAAACTTTAATACCTTTAGTATTTGGGGAACTAAGATTTAATTCGATAGCATCACAATATGGTTCTGCAATTTTCAAGCATTCGGTAATTTCATTTATAGTTATACCAGATATACTAACTACCACTGCTACCTCTTTCAGTTTGGGTCTACGTGAATCAAGTCTTTGTATGACTTTATCAACTCCATCATTGGGAAATCCCATAGAATTTACTAAAGCTTGGTATTGGGCAAGTCTTCTGAAACGTGGTTTAGCATTTCCGCCCGTAGCACTTAATGTTACAGTTCCCACAATAACGTAGCCAAAACCAAATGTTCCTATAGAATGAAATACTTTACCATTTTTATCAAACCCTGCTGCAAGACCAACTTTATTAGGGACGTTTATGCCCGACACATTTTTTTTTATTACAGGCTTTTTCCCATACCTAGTCTTGAGCGGTAAAAAAATAAAAGGTAAATATTCCACAGATAGCTCATATAGCTTATGTGCAGTTTCAGGATTTAAATTAAATAATAAAGGTCTAATTATGTTTTTATAAATCAATTATCCGAACCAATTTTTCAGCTTATAAAACGTTTTAAATCCTACCATTACTACTTGCTTTGTAGCTTAACCTAATTAAACTAATTTTTCGTCCCCAAAACATCGCTTATAGTTTATAATGAACAGAATTATGGATCTAATATTCGAAAAAGGCGACAGCCTAAATCCCAAAGGTCATGCTCTAATTTATTTTCGCAGCAATGTGAATAATAATACGATAGCAGCGACCTACATGGTCGTACTACCAATATCAGTCGAAATATCAAAATATTTTCCCCCATTCTTAATGAGCCAAGTTGGAAATATGGATGAACAAAATTTATCGGCATTCGCTTTTCCTCCAATACCTGAAGAAATGGCAAATGAATCTACAGTAACAAATCTAGCAGAATCAAGAAAAGACGACCTTTTATATGGCGGTGAAATTGATTTGACAAACCCAACCGAATGCATGGAAAAAATAAATGATATAGTTGGGCAATATACAAGCCTATATAATTCAGGTGAAATGGACTCAAATAACATCCAGGTCGAATCAGATAGCGGTACTCCAATTAACGACGTACTTTACCAATTAATGTCGCCAGATGATAAATTAACCGAACTTACTAGATTAGTAGGTAAATTAAGATTTGGTGTAGAAGGTAAAGACAAATCCGCAATCAAAGATTCAGAAAATGAACTAACGGTATTAGCTAACCACTTTCCACCTAATCACAACATTGGAAAATTGATTTTAGCTATAAAATCAGCAGACAAAAAGTCAGAAGAACTTGCGGACCTTTATGTCAAAAGATGTTATTCCTTGGTAAACGAACAGTACGACCAACTTGGTGAATTAGAGGCGAAAATAGACACACTTAATTCTACAAAGTTGCTAGAATAAAATTTCAATACACCTTCGGAATAAACGTTGGTGGTCTATTCAACATAGTA
>CAYRIG010000028.1:0-4976 GCA_964424315.1 uncultured Dehalococcoidia bacterium
TCATCTACCACAATTGGCAATATCCCATTTTGGAAGCAATTGTTATAGAAAATGTCTGCAAAACTTGGGGCAATTATGCATTTAATACCAAAATCAGATAATGCCCAAACTGCGTGTTCTCGTGATGACCCTGAACCAAAATTACGCCGAGTTGCAATAATTGAACAACCGGAATATGAAGGCGAGTTCAGGATAAAATCAGTATTAGGCACTCCTTCTTTTTTGTATCTCCAGTTATAGAACATAAATTGGCCGAAACCGTTACGTTCAACTCGTTTCAAAAACTGCTTCGGAATTATTTGGTCAGTATCGATGTCTGTTTTATCTAGTGGGGCTATTACACCTGTATGTTTAATGAAAGCTTCCATAGTTTATTTCCCTTTATGAATATTGCAAAAATCGGCTATTTCCAATTTCTTATATCAACGAAATGGCCTTTGATTGCTGCTGCAGCTGCCATCGCCGGGCTGACTAGGTGTGTCCTTCCTTCTTTTCCTTGCCTGCCTTCAAAATTTCTATTTGAGGTCGAAGCGCATCTTTCCTGTGGGTTAAGAATATCAGGGTTCATTCCAAGGCACATGGAGCATCCTGATTGCCGCCAATCAAACCCTGCAGAGGTAAAGATTTCGTCTAATCCTTCTTTTTCAGCTTGTTGTTTAATTTGGGTCGATCCTGGAACGACCATAGCATATACTTTTTTGTTTACTTTTTGCCCCTTAGCTATCTTCGCTGCCTCTCTTAAATCTTCAATTCTAGAATTAGTACAAGAACCTATAAAGACACGATCAACAGCAATACTTTGAATAGGTTCATTTGGACTCAACCCCATGTATTGTAAAGCAGATTTTGTAGCTGATTGTTCTTGTGATGTTTTTAATCCATTGGGGTCAGGTATTTTTCCAGTCACTTTAGTTACCATACCAGGATTGGTTCCCCATGTGACCATGGGTTCTAATAAACCTGCATCAATATCAATAGTTTTATCAAAAACAGCATTTTCATCTGTTTTTAGTGTGGACCACCTTTCTACTGCATCGCTGAATTCAACTCCCTTTGGAGCAAATTCCCTACCCTTTAAGTAAGCAAATGTTTTTTCGTCAGGAGCTACCATTCCAGCCCTTGCTCCTGCCTCTATTGACATATTACAGAGTGTCATTCTGCCTTCCATGGATAAGGATTCGATAGCGGAGCCTGAATATTCGATGACATATCCTTGAGCTCCATCAACACCGATTTTTCCTATAATACCTAGAATTATATCTTTTGCCGTTACTCCTACTGGTATTTCACCATGAACTCGGATGTTCATGGTTTTGGATTTAAATTGACGTATAGTTTGAGTTGCAAATACATGTTCTACTTCAGATGTGCCAATTCCTAGGGCGTAAGCACCAAAGGCTCCATGGGTTGATGTGTGGCTATCTCCGCAAACAATGATTGAGCCGGGTAATGTTTTTCCTTGTTCGGGGGCAATAATATGAACGATTCCTTGTTTTGGGTCATTCATTTCATATAAATCGATTCCGAACTCTTTGCAATTTGAACTGAGTACGTCTAGTTGTTGCTTGGCTATTAAATCTAAAATTGGCAATTGAGCGCGATTAATATCTGTAGGGGTATTATGATCAGCAGTAGCTAAAGTTAAATCCGGTCTTCTCACTTTGCGATTCGAGTTTTTTAAACCGTCAAATGCTTGAGGACTGGTAACTTCATGAATCATGTGTAAATCAACATATAGTATAGATGGCTGTTCAGGCTCTGAATGTACAACGTGTGAATTCCAAATTTTTTCGTAAAGAGTTCTTCCTGGCATTATCAAATGGCTCCTTATACACAGGTAAAAAATTGCTGATTAGAATTTTACATCTATGGAGTGAATAAATTTCCTCCTGAGTATACCTCGTCATCTCTAATAGCATTTTTATGTGGAAGATATTCTACCACTATATCAATATCAGTTATTTCTATGTCTAGTACCAATTGAGGGTCTTTTGAATTCAAAGAAATAGAAATTGTGTTTTCACCCTTTTTGGGCAAAAAATCTTCTTTCAAAGGAACATGTAACCTATAGCCTCTAACATAATCGGGCCTTGGCCGCATTTGAAATATCCAATCTGCCTTTCTTATTTTTTCAGGGGGTATCTTTTTATCATTCCACATAATAGAGACATCACCATTTTGCATAAGGTTATTAATCATTATACGCAATTCACATTTCCACAATTCACCCACCGAAAGTTTGGATTCAATATCATCAGCAATGTAAATATTGATTGGTGTTGGTTGTTCGGACAAAGATAATATTTTGGGCAGTTGCGGAGTTACTCTGAATATTTTTTCGGATTTGCCTCTGTCATTACCTGGTCCCATATGAAATGTTTTGTCCATATGTTGGATTAAGTCGGGATATGCCAAGAACCGTAATCTGTTAGTATCTTCGGTAGAATAGGGATACCTGTTGGGCTCCGGGTAATATCTATGGTACATACATCCTTTTACACCTGCATCATAAACATTTGCTACTGCCGCCCGTTGGACCGTTGGGGTTTGTTCAGAACTTACGCTATCTATACCTGCAATAACCTTCGTTTGGGAGTGTTTGGTGAGATTTACTATTTGTTGCAAGTCAGAAATATCAGTTCCGAAATCACCCTTTACTGGCATAGCGACTAGTACATCAACCAACTCGTTTTTTATCCAAGTGTCAATATCATGCCCCATTGAAAGATTGCCGTTTAAGCTTGTGCCAATTCTCACAAATATTCTCTTTTCTCTTTTTTGGATTTTTGCCGCTTCTCTTGCAAGGGCTCTAATTTCGCTTAGCCAATTAGTTAGAGTTGATGTATGTTCAGCAACTTCCTTTCTGCCAATAAATGGAGAATAAGTATAAAAATTGAGTTCTATACCATCAGAATCATAATCAAATAACAGTTCTTTTATTACAGCCAGTCTGTTTTCTCTTACTTGTTCGATAGCATAAGACAACCTTCTTGGCTGGTCTGCTTCAGATTCAGGAAAATCTGGTTCTGGCCCCACTTGCCATTCAGGGTGGTCAGTAGTAAAGTCGGCAACTCTGCAGTCTGTCACTCGGCCGTGAGGGGTATGTACCATGTTCAAGAGAAGATGTGGTATAAATTTAAATCCTCTTTTGTGGGCATGATCGCATACTAGCTTTAGGGGGTCTACTCCTTTGTCAATCATGGACTTTACGTTTTGAGCCGCCCTTAACCATACGGTATGGTCGGCTAAATCTACATTATGCCCCCACAATTCTCCGACTTTAGTGTCATATAAGAGGACTGCGCAATCTCCCACAACGTAACTAATCGTGTCGATGCCCAGGTCTACTAATTCATCTATGCATTCAACGTACTGCCTGTCGCCCATTGGAGGTTCATATAGATAAACACTTGAATGCCTACCGTCTGTTTCAAACATTATTTCATTTTGGAAACTCATTGCGGTGCTCCTTTTAGACTGGATGGTTTAATTTCTAATTAATTGGGTAAAAGTATAAATAGCGAGAAAATAAAATACCAGCTTTTTAGGATGTTGGCGGAAATTAAGCTAAGTGGATGGATACATAAATCGAAATAGGGTTACAAAGCGAATATTATTGTTGTCCAGCGACGCATGCCCGATTTAGGGCGTTCATGTATGCTTTAGCACTTGCAACAATTATATCTGTATCTGAACCTCTTCCAACAAATGTTCCATCATCATTTTTTATCCTGATAGTTACATCTCCAAGGGCATCGATTCCTTCTGTAACTGAATCGACTCTGAATTCGGTCAAAGAATTTGGAATTTCAATTATTCTATTGATTGCCTTGTAAACCGCATCGACCGGTCCCGTGCCTGTAGATGCATCAGTTACCAAATTATCATCAGGAAATGAGATAGTCACGGTAGCGGTTGGGATTTGTTGATCACCGCAAGTTACTTGGACATGATTTAATTTATAAGACTCTTTGATGTCGGCATGTCTCCTATGGCTGGACATCAGTGAAATAAGATCGGCATCTGTAACTTCTCGTTTGGCATCAGCCAATTCTTTGAATGCATTAAATATTTGGTTCAACTCAGTGTCGTCAGGGTTATATCCTAGTTGCTCCAATCTAGATTTTAGACCTGCCCTGCCGCTTAATTTTCCTAAAACAAGGGAGTTGCTGGACCACCCTACGGTTTGAGGATCCATAATCTCAAATGTGGTTCTTTGTTTTATTATTCCATCTTGGTGGATGCCGGATGCGTGTCTGAAGGCGTTTGCTCCTACTATGGCCTTATTTGGTTGCACAACAAAGCCAGTGATGTCGCTGACGAGACGGCTAGTTGGATAAATTTGAGTTGTGTCTACATTGGTGGTTAAACCAAAAACGTCTTCTCTAGTATGAATAGTCATAATTACTTCTTCAAGAGATGCATTGCCGGCGCGTTCGCCAAGTCCGTTGATACATCCTTCTACCTGTCGAGCGCCAGCTTCAACAGCTGCTATGCTATTAGCAGCTGCATTGCCTAAGTCATTATGACAATGGACACTTAATATAGCTTTATCGATGTTAGGAACATTGTTTTTAATCAATTCGATTCTTTGTCTGAATTCAGAAGGTATCGTATATCCTACGGTGTCAGGTACATTTATTGTTGTGGCCCCCGCCTTAATAGTTGCTTCTATTAATCTGTAGAGATATTCAAGGTCTGTTCTTGTAGCATCCATGGGAGAAAATTCAACGTCATCACAATATTTTTTAGCTCTTTCTACGGATTTTACAGCCATTGTTAGTACTTGTTCTGGGTCTTTGTTTAGGATGTCCATTAAATGCACATCAGAACTAGAAATAAATGTATGTATTCTAAATCTTGGTGCATGTTTTAAAGCTTCATAAGCTCTATCAATATCTTTTACTGTGTGTCTTGATAATCCTGCTGGAATAGAATTTTTTAAAATTTTACTTATTTCTGAAACAGCTTCAAAA
>CAYRIG010000028.1:4986-10665 GCA_964424315.1 uncultured Dehalococcoidia bacterium
ATCTTGCCAAAGATGCAATAATTGGGGTTTTTACTTCATTGGTTATGGTTGTTATTGATTCATGATCGCCTGGACTGCTTGCAGCAAATCCTGCCTCTATAACATCAACGCCTAATCTCTCCAATTGTTTAGCGACAACCAGCTTTTCTTCAACCGTGAGTCCTATACCAGCTGACTGTTCTCCATCTCTGAGGGTGGTATCAAATATTAACACTTTATTATTTGCCATTTGTAACTCCTTCAATTACTGACCTGAAATCAGCCAGAATCGGAACGCCGAAGCCCTGAGATTAATCAGAATCTTTTAAGAAAGGCATCATTTGCCTAAGTTCTTTTCCTATTGCTTCTATTGGATGAATTTTATTTTCTTCTCTAAGTTGGTTGAATTTATGTCGCCCTTCATCATTTTCGCTTATCCATTCTTTCGCGAAAGAACCATCTTGGATATCGCTAAGGACTTTCTTCATGTTTTGTTTGACGTGATCATCAACTACTACAGGACCTCTTGAATAATCGCCATATTCAGCAGTGTCACTTACTGAGTACCTCATGTATTCCATGCCGCCTTTATACAATAGGTCTACGATGAGTTTTAATTCATGGAGACATTCAAAGTAAGCTGATTCTGGTTGGTATCCTGCCTCTACTAGTGTTTCAAAGGCTGCCTTTACTAATTGTGTAACCCCTCCACATAACACAGCTTGTTCACCAAACAAGTCAGTTTCCGTCTCTTCTTTAAAAGTTGTGTCTAATACTCCTGCTCTAGTACATCCTATTCCCCTAGAGTAAGCCAGGCCTGTTGAATGAGCTTTGCCTGTCGCATCATGATGCACAGCTATTAGTCCAGGAACTCCTCCGCCTTTAATAAACACCTCACGTACTCTATGACCAGGAGCCTTTGGTGCTACCATGGAGACGTCGATGTTGTTGGGAGGGGTAATGGTTTTGTAGTGTATGTTGAAGCCATGGGCAAACATTATGGTGTTTCCTGATTCAAGGTTGGGCTCAATTGATTCTTTATAAACAGATGCCATGGAATGATCGTGAAGAAGTAACATTATTATGTCAGAATCCTTCGCAACGTCAGATGCGGTTTTAACTGTAAAACCGTCTTTTTCTGCAATAGCCCAACTCTTACTTCCTTCATAGAGTCCGATTTGAACGTTTAGACCGGTGTCTTTAAGGTTAAGGGCATGTGCATGTCCCTGACTTCCATAACCGATTATCCCAATATTTTTATCTTGTATTAATGATAAATCCGCATCTTCTTCATAGTACATTTCAGCCATTTATGTTAACTCCTGTTTTATATCTACCGCGTTAGATTTATTTTGTTTACACTGACGAAGCTTCTTCCCAATTTTCGTGTTTATATTTTGTATTGTGTGAAACTATAAGTTTATTGGGTTGAACTCCTCTGTTCAAAGCGATTGTTCCGGTACGCATGATTTCAATCACTCCGAAACCTTTAAGAACTTCGTGCAATGAATTGATTTTTTCTTCATTGCCACTGACTTCGATTATCAAAGAGTCTAATGATATATCTACAATATTGGTTCTGAAAGTCGATGCTATTTGCATTACTTCACTTCGGTTTCCATTGTTGGTTTTAACACGAATCAAAGCCAATTCTCGCGAAACAATGTTTTCTTGAGAAATGTCGCTTACTTTAATAACATCAATCAGTTTATTTAAATGTTTAGTTACCTGCTCTACAACTTTGTCGTTACCATCAACCACGAAGGTCATTCTTGACAATGATTCATCTTCGCTTTTACCAACAGCTAAGCTGGATATGTTGAATCCTCGTCTTCTAAACATACTGGAAAGCCTATTAAGAACTCCCGGTTTGTCTTGAACTAAAGCGGTTATGGTATGGCGATTGTTTTGATTAGTACTCATGTCGTGATTTCCTCATTAGCGGGTTCTTCTATGAGGTTTTCAATGGTTTGGCCTGCAGGAATCATCGGATATACATTTTCTTCTTCTTCTACCACAAAGTCGATTAATGCTGGTCCGTCATACGCCATTGCTTCCTCTATTGACGATTTAACTTGGTTTTTAGAAGTTACTCTTATTCCAAGCATCCCAAAGGCTTCTGCAAGTTTTACAAAGTCTGGGTTATGGGTATAAGTAGTAGCTACATATGATTTGTTGTAAAAGAATTCTTGCCACTGCCTAACCATTCCCAAAACGTTGTTGTTAATAATGGCAAATTTAACAGGGATATTATTTTCAACCAATGTCGCCAGTTCTGACATCGTCATCTGAAAACCTCCATCTCCTGCTATAGACCACACTACTCTTGTTGGGTCTCCTACCTGTGCACCCATAGCTCCAGGGACTTCATAGCCCATTGCGCCTGAGCCTCCTGAAGTAACCCAACTTCTAGGTTCGGTATACATATAATGTTGGGCTGCCCACATCTGATGCTGGCCAACACCCGTTACCATTATTGCTTTACCTTTTGTGGCTTCAGATAATTCATGAATTATGTATTGTGGTAGCAACTTGTCAGTATCTCTTATTTGTAATGAAGGATGATCTGATTTTAATTTTTCAATATGCTGTATCCACTCTACATGGGTATTTGACTCAACATATTCGATCATTTTTTCTAAAACATTTTTAACATCGCCAACCACAGGGACGTCTACCGGAACATTTTTACCTATTTCAGAAGGGTCTATATCAACATGTATTTTGCGAGAGGTCTTAGCAAATCCACTTGGTTTTCCAGTGATTCTATCATCAAAACGCATTCCTATGGCTATGAGTAGATCGGCGTCTTCTATTGCCAAGCTGGCATAAGCAACTCCGTGCATTCCAGGCATACCAACGCTTAGAACGTGATCCTCTGGGAAAGAGCTTATCCCAAGAAGAGTTGTGATAACTGGGATTTGCGCTTTTTCAGCCAGTTTTTTAAGTTCTTTATATGCTCCAGAAAAAATAATGCCGTGCCCCGCCAAAATTACAGGCTTCTTTGATTGATTTATGAGCTTAGCTGCCCTTTTGATTTGCGCTGTGTTTCCAGAAAGAGAAGGTTTATAGCCGGGCAAATTTATAGACTCAGGATATGAAAATCCATCCCGATATTCTACTTCTTCTGTAAAGACATCTTTGGGTATGTCTACTAAAACCGGGCTGGGTCGGCCAGTAGTTGCAAGATGAAATGCTTCTTTTATTATTCTAGGGATATCTGCGGCATCCATTACTAAATAGTTGTGCTTGGTAACAGGCAGGGAAATTCCAGTTGTGTCTGTTTCTTGAAATGCATCGCTACCTATTGAGGCCCGAGAGACTTGTCCGGTAATAACAACCATTGGAACGGAGTCCATTTGCGCTGTGGCAATACCTGTTATCAAATTCGTTGCGCCTGGTCCTGATGTGGCCCATGCAACCCCGGCTTTGCCGGTTACTCTTGCATATCCGTCTGCTGCATGTGCGGCTCCTTGCTCATGACGAACCAATATGTGTCTTAATCCGGAGTATTCAGGTAAAGTTTGATATAGAGGCAATATAGCGCCGCCAGGCAATCCAAATATAGTGTCTACGCCTTCTTTTATTAAACTTTCACAAACTAGTTGAGCGCCTGTAAGTTTCATAAATTGCCGGTCTCCTTGTTTAAACATTAAATTCGTATATCCACTTAAAAAAAATAAACCCGTCCTTTCGGGACGGGATCATGTAAATCTCGCGGTACCACCCAAATTGCCATTCTTTTTAGAATGACCTCTTGTCTTAGCTTTTTACGGTGCCGAACCGCCCTATTCTACTTAGATTAATCCAACTCAAATAGAGAGCTCCGGGGCGAGTTCAAGGATATTGTTGGGTTTCACTAGTTCCAACTCGCTGTAGTTTTTATCCTTTACTACTCCCTTTCATAGCCTGTATTTATTGACATATAAAATAACACTAGCATGGAATTACAGGCTAGTCAATCTTTGCATATATATCAAAATATGTAGTCTATTAGGGTTCAACATAGGATATTTGAACATCCTAAAAAGTGTTGTTTGAGTAAATCATAACATTCAATTACTGTAGCTTGTTGTTAATAAATTTTGTATTATTGCTTTTTATTCCAGACTAAAAATTAGAGTGGTTAGAAAATGACTAGAATTGCACATAAGAACTATATTAACGGAGAATGGAAAAACTGCCATTCTAAAAAAACATATGATATCTATAATCCAGCAAACACTAGAGAAAAAGTAGGAAGTGCTCAATACTCGAGTGATGCTGATGTGAATGAAGCAATAATTGCAGCCGATAAAGCTGCAAAAATTTGGAGCGGAACACCTGCACCTCACAGGGCAGATATTTTGTTTAAAGCTCATCGAATAATGCAAAATAGATTTGATGAGTTAGCAAAAAGTATTACCCTAGAGGAAGGTAAATGTATAGGGGATGCCGAAGCCGAAGTAAAGAGGTCATTGGCAGTAATTGAATTTATGGCTGGAGAAGGAAGAAGAATGCATGGATATACTGCTCCTTCAGAATTGCAAGGCACACTGGACTATACATACCGGAGACCTTTAGGAGTAGTTTCAGTAATAACTCCATGGAATTTTCCTCTAGCTATTCCTGCTTGGAAAATTGCACCTGCTTTGGTATGTGGAAACACGGTGGTATTTAAGCCTGCTTTTTCTACTCCAATCACAGCAATAAAGCTAGTTGAGGTTTTTGAAGAAGCAGGAATGCCCAGAGGCGTCTTAAATGTAGTAACTGGCTCTAGTTCAGATATAGGTAGTCATTTTGTGGAAAACGAGATGATTAAAGGAGTGTCTTTCACAGGGTCTACCGAAGTGGGCACAGAAATTTACCAGATGGCTTCCAAGTCACTATCAAAGGTTCAATGTGAAATGGGCGGTAAAAACGCAGTTATTGTAATGGAAGATGGTGATCTTGATAAGGCTAAAGAATCTATTTTGCAGGGTGCTTTTGGTTCTTCTGGACAGCGGTGTACTGCTACCAGCAGAGCAATAATTCAAAAGAATATTTTTGATGACTTTGTCAAAGAATTAGTTTCAGCGGCGAATAAGATTTGTGTGGGTGCAGGATTAAATAGGCAATCAGATATGAGTTGCCTTGCGAGTAAGCAACAGCTTAACCAAATTCGAGAATATGTAAACATAGGTTTAAGTGAAGGGGCAACGCTTTTAACCGGAGGAAAGGAAATTACAGAAAAAGGTTATGAGGACGGATATTTTTTTCAACCGACAATATTCAAAGATGTGGCAACAAATATGAGAATAGCAAAAGAAGAAATATTTGGGCCAGTATTAACTTTATTTAAGTGTCAGGACATAGATGAAGCCATTGCTATATCTAATGACTCCGAATTTGGACTTTCATCTTCTATATATACAGAAAACATACACAAAGCTTTTACTTATATTAACCAAATAGAAACAGGAATAATCCATGTTAATTCACCCACCCTTGGGGGAGAGGTTCATATGCCGTTTGGAGGTATAAAGTCATCGGGAATCGGTAATCGCGAGCAGGGTTTAGAGGCGATTGAATTTTTTACTGAAATAGTTAGCGTGTATATCAGCCATTAAAATTGTCAGTTCATAAGTCTTTCAAGTTTTTGAAAACTACGTACATCATCTTGCTCACAGCCCAAGGTTTTTAAATTAGTCCAAGAAACTTCCGACAAATATAAATCATTTT
>CAYRIG010000029.1:0-10463 GCA_964424315.1 uncultured Dehalococcoidia bacterium
TGGATTTTACCATCAATAACTAAAAACAGGTTTTCACCTGTACCCTCAGACACACTGCCATCTTGGTTCAGCATAATTCCTTCATCAAAACCAGCCATTACGGCTTCCGTTTTTGCAAGTATGCTATTTACATAATTCCCCGATATTTTTACTCTTGGAGGCATATTGGTATCATTCATCCTTCTCCATGATGCCGTACAACACCTAATTGCACCTTCTTTTTCTATGTATGACCCAAATGGAACAATTATTAGGGCAAAATCACTGTCAAGTTTATGCAGTCTTAAATCAGCTACTTTTTCTGTACTTTTGTAAGCTATAGGCCTTATATATAAATCTTCTTGATACCCACATTCATTAATCAAGTTTATGGTGATCTCACAAAGTGCTTTAACATCGTAAGGGATATCCATTAACAATATACTGCATCCGCGCAAAAGTCTTTCGTAGTGTTCTTTTAATCGGAAAACAAACATCTTAGATTGAGCTTCGTTCCAATTTCCCCGAACGCCTTCAAATACTGCAGTTCCATAATGTAATGCATGCGTCATTATATTCACGTTTGCATCTGATATTGGAACAATTTCACCTTTGAAAAACGATAGGGGCTTCGACATTTCACTATCTCCTTTATTTGCAGTACATTGATTACACTGAGGGGTTTTACTTCACAGAAATTTCATAATCCATACTCGTTCCCAATAAACGCGATATAACAGCAGGAGTCATACTTCTTGTATAAACACTTTCTCCCCATTTATCTGTAAGAAAGTCACTAATCTGGCGGGCGGTGGAAGGCCTGTTCCCTTTCGCTAATATTGTCCGATATGTGGCCTGTTTCAGCGGCAATCCAGAGTGTATATAATCCTGTTTTTTAGAACAACATTTTTGTATGTTTTTTACAATGACTGAACTGACAATAGGTTCTTTTGATTTATACTGTTTTTTACAATCTTTACATAATATTTCTTTAAAAAGATGGGTTAAAGACCTGTTCACATTAACATTTTTGTCTAAATTTATTTGATATTGCAATTGTTCAACCATAGATTTTTCTCAACCCCTTATAATTATATTTATAAATTACCTTGTCCAATTTATCATTTCAACCCTTACTAGTGAACCAACTTCCAATCGCCTAGCATCCTCTGGACAAACTACAAGGCCATTTGCCTTTGACATCGAAGTCAACAAATTAGATTGCTGTGATCCTGTAAGAGAGACATGATACTCTTTTTCGATTTTTTTTACTATTCCTCTTGCATAAATCCTTCGTCCATCATAGTTATCAATAGAATCATCAAGGATTGCCTCAATCACAAACCTGCTGGCATCACAAACTCCTCTCATTTTAAATATCGCAGGTCTTCCGAATTTCTCAAATGCTATCATTGCGCTCACTGGATTACCAGGTAATCCTATTATAGGAATTTTTGTTCCATCAATTGTATTAATTCGCCCAAAAGCTATCGGTTTAGCTGGACGCATTTTCACAGACCAAAATTGAATTTCACCTCGATTATTAATAAAATCTTTGACAATATCATAATCTCCTTTAGAAACGCCTGCCGAGGTTATTATAAGGTCACACGACAATGCCAAATCAATTTTTTCATTTAACGAATCATGATTGTCTTTGGCAATCCCTAATATCTTCGGGATACCTCCAGCTTCGATCACTGCTGCTGCAATGGCAGGCGAATTGCTGTCATATATTTTCCCTTTTTCTAATATTGTCCCAGGAAGCATCAATTCATTGCCTGTAGCCAAGATTGCTACCACAGGTTTTTTTACTACTTTTATTTCACTTAAACCCTGCGAGGCTACAACTCCTATATCCGCCGCCGAAATCAGCTTGCCTTTTTGTATTAAAACATTTCCTTTTTTTACATCTTCTCCTGCATCTCTTATATTGTTCCAGCGGTCTACCGGCGCAAAAACACGAACACCTTGATTTTTTGTAGGGACTATATCCTCAAAAGGAATAACCGCATCCGCCCCTTGTGGAATAGATGCACCAGTCATTATTTTTACCGATGAATTTTGAACGACTTCCACATCAGATATTTGACCTGCTGAGATAGTGCCAATCACAGCTAAATCAACAGGCTTATCTGCCGACGCCTTTTTAACATCACGGGATTTTACTGCATATCCATCCATCGATGAATTGTTTACTGGAGGGATATCAATCTCTGCAATAACATTTTCAAAGGAGACATGGTTTAAAGCCTCCAGTATGTTTTTTGTTTCAAGCCCTAATTTATCAACGTTGCTTAAAACTTTCTCAATCGCTGTATCTACATCGATCAATTGTTCATGATTATGTTTAATTGCCAATTCCACACCTTAAATTATGAAGCTCCATCATTTCTGTAAATATTTATTATTAGCAATAGAAATCAGAACCGTCTCTCTACTCCCAACCCGTCTTCTAGCTTTTTCAAAATCGAACCTTGTGCTTTTTTAACTTGATCGCTAGTTAAGGTTTTATCCTTAGCTCTGTATATTATCCTATACGTGACAGACTTCTTTTCTTCTTGTATTTCATCTCCTGAATAGACATCTACTGGAATTACTGTTTCAACCAGTTTATGTGAGCAAATCATAGAAACAACATCCGCCGATGTAATCGATTTATCAAATATCAAGGAAATGTCTCTTTCAGAAGAAGGAAATCTGTTTATTGGGTAATAATCGTTTGATTTCAAGCCAATACTATTCGCTATTAAGTCCGCATCAAGTTCAAATAGAATCACTCTCATATCAATGTCAAAAAAATCGGTGACTTCTTTTTTAAGTTCACCGCATATTGCAATGATTTCAGCCTGTTGGATATTTTTCGGATATTTCCAAACCACATCAGCGGCGGAATCTTCCTGCATAATGCTACTTCCCGACATAGCCCAATTTACTTCTAGGGATAATTTATTAAAAAAAGTTTCTAGAATACCCTTGCCATCATAAAAATCAACATCTTCTCCATTCACCAGCCAAGAATCATGATATCTTGGGCCACATAACACTCCTACCATTTTTTCATTTTCTGCTGGAAGTCTTTCATCGTCTTTTTTTGAAAGATATTTGTAAACTCTTCCCATTTCAAATAGCCGTATTGGTTTCCCTCGAGAATTCTTGATGTTTTGAGATAGTGTTCGCAAGACACTCGGTATTAAGCTTGTCCTCATAAACTGCATTTCGGAATTCATTGGGTTGGTCGTCTTTACAATATGATTTTCATTAAGCGAAGGATCTACTAATTTCAATGCCTCTAAATCTGTCAGTGGATATGAGATGATTTCGGTCATACCCAATGAAGCCATTAATTCTTTCAAAACAAATTTCGGCGGATTCAAGTCAGGATTGAATTCCGGTATTGAAGTTGCAAGCATCACTGGAGGTATTTTTTCGTAACCGATTATTCTAGCTATTTCTTCAATCAAATCCTCTGGTATGGATATATCGGACCTCCAATAGGGAACTACTATATTCAATTGATAGTTATCCCCATTATTCCAGCTACCTTTAGATTCTATTACTTCAAAACCCAATATGCTCAAAGTGGACACAACATCATTCTTGTCGAATTTAATTCCAAGCACATTAGCTATTTTTTCACTTGATAAAAGAATTTTTTCTCTCGCCTCTTTTTTAGGATAGATGTCTATAATTCCCTTTCTAGCAGTCCCTCCTGCAACTTCTAAAATTAATTTAGTTGCTCTTTGTATTGCTACGGGAATTATATCTATGCTAGGAGACCTTTCAAATCGATATGAAGCATCTGTAGCAACACCTAAATCATTGGCTGTGTCACGAACATTAACTGAATTGAAATTTGCTGCTTCAATCAATATAGATGTTGTTCCTTCAGAAACAGAGCTCTGTTTTCCGCCAATAATTCCAGCAAGCGCTACAGGATTTTTAGAATCAGAAATCGTTAACATTTTTGAGGACAATGTTAAATTTTCGTCATTTAAAGCATCAATCTTTTCATCATCTTCCGCTCTTCTTACATTTATCTTAGAATCGTTTAATTTATCGAAGTCAAAAGCATGTAAAGGTTGTGCAAGCTCCAGCATAACGAAATTGGTTACATCAACAATATTGTTAATAGAGTTGTGGCCAGCTTTTAATAATGACTCCACCAACCATTTTGGAGAACTGCCCACCTTCACTCCTTCTATAATGGTAGCTGCATACCTTTTGCATAAATCTGTATCGTGAATTTGAATATCAACTTTGTGCTTGGCCTCAATTTCTCCCTGCTCATAGTTTATTTGTGGTTCTTTAATTGCCGAACCGGTAATCGCTGCTATTTCCCTCGCTATACCTAGCATGGACAAACAGTCTGGCCTGTTTGGCGTAACCTCGATATCAAGAATTACATCCCCTAAATAATCTTTCAGGTTCCCGCCCAACGGAGCGTCGTTAGGCAATACCAAAATCCCTTCGTGATTTAATCCAATCCCCAATTCTAATTCGGAACAAATCATTCCTTCAGAGACAATCCCGCGAATTTTAGCAGGCTTTAATTCTCTATATGTTCCAGATTTAACGTCAAATAAATTAGCTCCTATCTCCGCAAATGCAATTTTTTGACCGACTTCTAGGTTGTCAGCACCACACACCACAGCATTGGTATCCTGACCGCCAACTGTTACCGTAGCTAATTTCAACCTGTCGGCATTAGGATGCTGAACAATTTCTTCAACACCCCCTATAACTAGATTGTTTCCCCATTTATCTCCTATCAGGTTAACAGAACCTACTTCTATACCAACCATTGTCAGTTCATGGGCTAATTCTTCAGGAGCCATGGATATATCAATTTATTTAACCAAGAAAGAGGAGCTTTCATATATTTAACGAATATTATTTATTAATTTATTTCTCATCAATTAAACTCAGCCTTTATTCATAGAAATTGGCCGAGAAATCGCAGGTCATTCGAATAGAAATTTCTAATATCATCAATGCCGTCTCTCAACATTGCTATCCGCTCTGGTCCCATGCCAAATGCAAATCCAGTATAAATATCAGGGTCATAACCTACACCCTTTAGAACTTCGGGGTGGACCATGCCAGCACCTAAAATCTCTATCCAATCTTCATCTCTTCCTTTTATTGGCCTTTTGCCTTCAGAATCTTTGAAGTTCGATATAGACATATCGACGCCAGGTTCAACGAATGGGAAATAATCGCATCGAAATCTGATTTTTCGGTCATTTCCAAAAACCCGCTTTGCAAACTCGTATAGTGTTCCTTTCAAATTAGAGAAGTTAATTCCTTTGTCCACAACCAATCCTTCTATTTGATAAAAGTGCCATTCATGTGTAGAATCGGTGGCTTCGTATCTATAACATTTGCCTGGAACTACTATTCTTATTGGAGGAGATGTGCTTTCCATAAATCTTGCCTGCATGGGAGAAGTGTGTGTTCTAAGCAAAGTTCTATCCGTATCAATTTGGTTAGGACTTTCTATCCACATAGTACTCCACATATCTCTTGCAGGATGCCCTTTGGGAATGTTCAACATTTCAAAATTATATTTATCTAATTCTATTTCGGGGCCTTCGATTACACTAAACCCCAAAGACACGAAAATATCACAAATCTCACGCATAATTTTTGTAGTTGGATGTAAAGTCCCCATAACAGGAGATCTTCCTGGTAAAGTAACATCCAAGTAATCTGCAACCTTAGATCTTGAAGCATCTTCAAATAGGTTGAACTTTTGAGATATAAAATCAGATATTTCTGATTTCAATTTATTGGCTTCAGCTCCAAACCTAGGCCTGTCTTCTTTTTGCACAGATGAGATTTTGCGAAGCAAGTTCGTCACTGAACCCGATCTTCCCATATATTTTATTTTCAATTTATCTAGTTGCTCCAAATCTGATGCAGACTCCAACTCTTTATGGAATTCAGTTTGGATTTGAGCTAATTCTTCGAAAATATTCATTGCTCTCGTAAATCAACCTTATTTTATAATCCTTTACCAATTATATGTATGGCACCAAATATTGGTCAAGAATGGTAATTTAACATCAGAGTTTAATAATACCGCTTCTATTATCCAAAACTTAGTTATTTGTTCGATCAAGTCGCCAAAATTGATAAAAATCCAACTTGATTTGCGACAAAAATGGATTGACGACTTTACGGACCAATAATTTGATTTGTTACTTGTTGCAAACCTCAAACTCTATATATAGATTATTGTACCAAAGTCCTGAAACAACCAATGTATATATTTTGACCATATACTGAAGTAGCATGCTTAATGAATTTGACAAACGAGATGATGTAAAACGATTAGGTTCATTTGACCTGCTTATAAATTACGCAAGTACCCATTGTTCACCTGCATCGATTGAAGTAATGCTACAGCACCTGCTAAGCGAAAAAGAGGATTCGATTTGGCTAAATTTTATAACTAACTCCAAGAATTTTGAAAATTTAGCTTTAGAAATCGTTGCCATTCACAAAACCGACAAACTAGATCTTGCCACAGCAGTAATAGAAATCAAGTCTTTGATCAATTCAACAACAAACACCATTTCTGATTTAGAAATAATTGCCCCATATATATTTAACCGCTCAAAAATCCCTTTGGTCTATAGAGGTAGCCTAGATAAAGAAGTTATAAACGGCAATAAAAATCCTGTGGTGATTTCAGCATGCTTTGCTGAAAGTTTTTCAAAGCAAAATTTACAGCAGTTTCTTAAGGAACGCACAGATGAAGTTTCCGGTTATTGGTTTGAGCAAATAATAAAATGTAGTGTAACTAATCAAGACGCTCAAATTATACCTGGGAAAATTCGTCGCCAAATTGGAAAATTACTGGATTATTTTGAAAATTCTGCGGCAGTCCCAATACAAGAATCAGAATTATCACATATTTTCGCAATTTTATTTACAGAAAAAAGTTTTGAAAGACTATCAAAGCTCTTTATTCACTCTCATTCTTTGACATTAAAATTGACACCCACCCAAATTAAAGTTTTTATGTCCAAATTAGGATATATGGATGCAAAGACACGGCTAACATCTATATCCAAATGGTTGTCCAAAACCAATGTTGCGAACCACGACGGCGTTTTCCTTACAGAAAACATAATTGAATTCTTATTAAATAATAAAAATATTAAGACCTCTTTATCTCATCTAGATAATCTAAGACTATCGACAAGGAAAGGCAAATTCGATATTAGAAACACCTTGCAACGGGATCTTGAGTTCCAACGTTATATTACCGAATTTACCTGGTTAAACTCACAGCAAACTTTAATGACTTCTTCGGAAACTTATAATGACTTTTCAAAATTAAAAAAAATGCCTGCTCAAAAACACTATAAACTTTATCTAACCAATACACACAAGGAACACGCTGAACGAGTAGCTCACGAAGCCGTTTATTTTCTGCGATATCTGTATAAAATCAGGAACCTAACAAAAAGAGAAGTTGTTATTGTAGGTAACGATAGATATGGTCGCCAGTGGATTGTTGAACCACTTGAAGAACATCTACCACCAAGCGATTTCACCATCAGTTATTTTAGAGCACCTTCTCATATGTCTATGCGATTGAAAGTCAGGAATAAGCTTCCAAATCACGTTCAATTGGGTTTCTCTAAACAATTCGTTTCTAATTTGAATAAAAACATGCCTCATTTGGTCATAGCGGACAGCGCAAGCGCAGGGAAAGACCTAAATCAAATTAAATATTCAAGGGCAACACGAGATTATGTAAACTGGATAGCTGCCTTCAATCACGTACGTTCAGGCCAAAACACCTCAAAATATGTGAATAAAATGCAGCTTCCAGACAATCATATTGATGAATTAACCAAATGGCACGAATTTACTAGCGTTTGCAGACAAATTCAACCATGGCTGAATAAAGGCGCTCCATATACAGTGCGACATTGGGCTCCTCACAAATCAAACAAGGTCATTTTAGGAGATTTTAAAACGACCTATAAAGCACCTGATTTTTCAACAAACGAACCCTTGGTAATCTTGGCGAATCCCGCTATATACAACAACAAGCCTACCGATTTGCCAAAAGTATTCAATTCGACTAAACCTTATTATTTCGACGGCCCTGAAAATTTAGTGTCTGAAACAGTGAAACTCGGATTCGGCAATCATGGGTTTGAAACTAGATTAAAAGGGCCAACAACTGACATGTTCATTGAAGCAATTCAATTAGAAATCAAGAAAAACATCCATATTATTTTAAATTCTTAACAAACAGCAAGAGTTAAACCCTGAACAGTCCCCATATACAGTTGTTATGCCATTAATGTAGAATCATTTCGGATAATAATTGATGAAACCAATAATTAGTCTATCTATAAATAACTGGCAGTACCTTTTAACCTTATTCGCAGGTTGCCTGCTAGCCTGCACAATGGGTGCTTTTGGCCCTATTTATATGAATGCCCTGAACAGATTAGGCTTTGAATCTGAACTTACAAGAATTTCAGGCAACACTATAGATGTAACTATATTCGGACCTCGCCTTCCTGCTTCATCCACTAGGCTTAATAAAACTAACGACATAGTTGACAAAACAATTTATTCTTATTTTGATGAATCCATCGAATATCAGTACCGTACTTATAAGTCTGGAGTTTATTTGTTAGGATACGAAAATAGAGAAATCCCTAGTGAACCTGATTTTAGTTATACTGTTGCTAGAGGTTGGGTTCAAACCATTAAAGATTTATCTTCTAATACCTCTCTATTATCTGGTAGTTTCGAAGGTACAAATCAAATCTCAAACCACTACCCAGCTGTAATAACAAAACTAACCCAACAAAGGTTCCAATTTGAAATCGGCCAAAACATTATATTACGCAAGTCTATAGACGCTAAAGAAACTATCCCAGTAATAATAGCTGGTGTATTTGAGCCAAATTATGAAAACGAAAAATATTGGAACAACGTCGAGATGTTTTTGGATCCACCTCCTTTAGCTGATACTGCTGACGCGACACCGCCACCCGGCGTGAGAGTTGATGCAGATGAACCTCCAATTGTTTTATTTATTAGCGAAAAAGACTTCGGGGCTTACTCAGAAGGCCCGGGCAAGGGCAAGCTTATTAGTAATATATGGTTTGCAGGAATAGACAAGAACTCTTTTATTTCCAATAACATACAATATCCAAAATTACTTGCAGATAGTTTTGAAAGAAAAATCAAGACTAGCCTAGCTGGATCAACAGTATTTGTTTCTTCTATCAAAGGTATAGTTTTAGATATTGAAGATAAGGCCGCTGCTGCAAATGTCAGCCTGTCGGTACTTATCACCTCTCTTATAACTTGCGGGGTTTTATTAGTAGCTCTTGCTGCAAGAAATTTAACTTCATCTAGAAACCCTCACTTTACTCTTTTAAAATTGCGGGGGGCTTCATTATCAAGTTTACTAAATTTTTATATTATAGAAATCTTGGCAATCGCATTTGCTGCTAGCATTTTGGCCCCCCTAATTGCTACATTATTATCTAAGTTGTTGATAAATTTCACGGGTATCTCTTCACAATCAATAGGTGGCATTTCTCTACTATTAAGTTCTCCTATCGCTTTTCTTTATTCATTTATAGTTGCAATCCTAGCAGGTCTTGTTTCTTCTCTTGTTAGCATAATTTCGCTATTCCAAGCAGGAAGAAAAATCAATTACGCCCGAGCAGGGACTGAATCTCCTTCTCTAATTCAAAAACATTTTTTTGACGGAATTTTACTAATTCTTGGATTTGTTGCAATATGGTATTTGTTATTCAGTGGCAGAGCATTTGGTTCAGTTGAAACAGGTTCTTCTCAATTAACGTCAATGCTACTTCCAAGCATCCTTTTAGTAGCAATCGCACTCCTATTTATACGGTTATTCCCAATGACAATCCGATATCTTAGTGGGCGATCAACATCGATTTTGAACTTGCTATGGATATTGGGCTTCTTCTATATCTCAATCCATCTTTTTTGGAAAAACATTCTTGCTTTTGATGGTTTTGTATTTCTAGAAATTTCTTTATTCGCCTGTTTCACAGCAATCGGATATACCATCAGTACATTTAAGCAAAACAGGGGGCCAGTTTGGATACTTGGCCTTATAGTACAATCAGCAGCAATAATTGGCATGTATCAATTTTCGCGAATCGAAATCACTTCAGTTGTCCAATTAAGCTTAATTTATTTAGGCTTAATCCTGTTCCTCCAATTAATATATCCTCTACTCAAATTAATCGAAGATCGGTCCCCTCTATGGGTTTCAATGCCATTATTAAGACTTGATAGAGGAGACCGTTATTATTCAACACTTTTGCTATTAGTAATAACTTCAGCAGGACTTATAACAATGGCATCCACCGTGGGCGGGACATTTAGTAAAGTACAGGCAGATAGAGCTTGGTATCAAAATGCAACCGATATTAAAGTAACAGGAATATCAAATTTCA
>CAYRIG010000030.1:0-10201 GCA_964424315.1 uncultured Dehalococcoidia bacterium
GATTGGTGTTCCAATTGAAATAGGTCCTCCAATCAAATAAACTCATTTAACGCTAGTTTTATTCAGACCGGATATAATTCCAAAAAATTTTATTTGGCTTACATAGTAAATTGACAGATTCAATACATCCTATTTATACCAACAATAATTACCTAAACAGTTTATCCCAATCAGGAATAAACTACTCAGTTATTGCGACAAAATCAGATATTGAGAAAATCGATACTGATAACCTTCCACAAATATATTTGATTGATTGTAATAACTTAGATTTAACCCAAATCCAATCCGCATTAGAACAATGTCATATTACAAAAACACCAACTCTTTTACTCATTTGGGAATTCGAGTCAGATTTAAACCACATGAATTATGACGATTTTGTAATTATGCCTTCAAATAATTTCGAATTGTTAATACGAATAAAAAAACTTATTTCAAAATCCAAAGCTATTTCAGACCCAAATTTAATCAACGTTCGTGGATTAACTATAAATAAATCAACTTATGAAGTAACAGTCTATAATCAAAGAATCCCACTACGATTTAAAGAATATGAAATGCTATTATTGATGGCTACAAACGTGGGAAAGGTTTATTCAAGAGAGGATTTGCTAAGTCAAATTTGGGGATATGACTATTTTGGAGGAATCAGAACCGTGGATGTCCATATAAGGCGATTAAGAAGCAAAATTGAAGATGGTGAAAATATATTCATTGAAACAGTTTGGAATGTTGGATATAGATTTAAAAATTGACATTTGACATGAATATTAAAGAATCGCACTTAACGAAAGAACAGCATTTGCAGATTTATAAGCTTATGCTTTCATGTCGTGCAATTGATAAAAGAGTATGGATGTTAAATCGTCAAGGGAAAGCTGCAATAGTTGCATCTGCTCAAGGTCATGAATCAGCCCAAATTGCTAGTACCTCAGCATTAGAAATTGGGAAGGATATTTTCTTCACCTATTATAGGGATTTAGGAGTATTGATAAGCCTCGGATTGTCCTTTATAGAAATATTGCAGGGATTCACTGCGAAATCAGGTGAACCCATGAGTGGAGCACGTCAGTTCCCCACACATGGAGCAATTCCTAATAAAAAATTGATAAACCTTTCAAACGTTGTTGGAACTCAAATACCCCAAGCAGTCGGTTCTGCTTTGTCAGCAAAAATCAAAGATACAGATGCTATTGTTATTGTTTATTTCGGAGACGGTGCTTCAAGTGCTGGTGATTGCCATGAAGGAATGAATTTCGCATCTATCCATAAATTACCAATTATTTTTTTCTGCGAAAATAATGGCTTCGCTATTTCTGTACCAATGCATCAACAGATGGCAAACGACAGTGTAGCTTCGAGAGCACAAGGCTATGGTATTCCAGGAATTACTATAGATGGTAACGATGTAAATTTAATTTACGAAACAACTAAATTAGCCGCCATAAGAGCAAGAAATGGAGAAGGGCCAACTTTGATAGAAACTAAAACAAACAGATTTTTACCACACACGAGTGATGATGATCATAGCCGTTACAGAAATTTAGAGGAACTCTCCAATAAAGAAGATCCAATTGTAACGTACAAAAGGTTTTTGAAAGACAACAAATTATTAACTGCTGATATGGACAATAAACTGATTACACAAATCAATCAAGAAGTTGATGCCGCAACTGAGTACGTTGAATCCCTGCCTTATCCAAATATTGACACATTCTATTCCCATATCTATAAAACTGACAAATAATTTTAATTAGGAGAGGCCCCAATCGCTATTATAACCTTGCTTGAATCAATCAGATTAGCTATGTACGAAGAATTAAAACGTGATTCAGACATAGTAATATTAGGAGAAGATATAGGTAGCAGAGGAGGAGTTTTCTTAGCTACCGACGGATTCATTGATGAATTCGGAGCTAATAGAATAATCGATACTCCATTAGCAGAATCTTCTATAGCAGGTATAGCACTTGGTGCCGCTTTAAATGGAATAAGACCAATAGCTGAAATTCAGTTCGCCGATTTTATTTGGCCTGCTATTAATCAAATTGTGGGAGAAGCCTCTAAAGTTCATTATGGTACATTCGGTCAGCTTAATGCTCCAATCGTTATAAGAACGCCATTTGGAGGTGGAGTGAAAGGTGGATTATATCATTCACAAAGTATCGAAGTGATTTTTTCTCATACACCTGGGCTAAAAGTGGTACTTCCATCAACCCCATATGATGCTAAAGGATTACTAAAAAGCGCAATTAGAGATGATAATCCTGTAATATTTTTAGAACATAAGCATACTTACAGATCAGTAAAAGGTGAAGTGCCGGACACTGATTATACAATCCCTATCGGAAAAGCAGATGTTAAACTCAAAGGGGATGACTTAACAATAATAAGTTATGGTCTTATGGTACGTTATTGCATAGAAGTGGCCACTTCTATGCAATCAAAAGGCATCAATTTAGAAGTAATAGATTTAAGGAGTTTGAGACCTCTGGACGTGACAACCCTTGTAGATTCAGTGAAAAAAACTGGTAAATGTCTAGTAGTACAAGAAGACACACAAGCTTACGGAATAGGAGCCGAAGTAGCTTCATGTATTGCTGATTTAGCCTTTGAATATTTGGACGGCCCTGTAAAAAGACTTTCTGGGCCCGAAGTTCCTCCTATGCCTTTTAGCCCAACTTTAGAAGATGAATTTATGTTGAACGAAGAAAAGATAGAAAAAGCTGTAATATCTCTACTGAATTATTAATAGATTATTTAACATATAACATGGATATACAATTACCAAAAGTCGGAGAGTCAATTACTGAAGCCATTATAACAAAATGGATGAAATCAGTAGGAGATAACATAAAAAAATATGAATCTTTGGCTGAAATAGTTACCGATAAAGTAACTATGGAATTTCCATCTCCAGTCGACGGTATTATTACCGAAATATGCTTCCCAGAAGGAAGTACCGTCACAATTGAAACCACAATACTTAAAATTGAAACTAGTGAAGATTTGATTGAGGATAATAATTCACCACCAACAGATTCAAGCCTTGAACATTTAAGGCATATAGGCACCTTTTCTACAGAAATTGCTCCAGTCGGACCAACAGGCTCAGCAAACGTATCACAACCCAAACGTGACAGTACAAATATACGGCAATTCAATCAAAAATATTCTCCAATTGTTACTAAATTAGCAAAGCAACACAATATAGACCTTTCTTCTATATTTGGTACCGGACAAAACGGCAGAATAACCAAGGGTGACATAGAAAAAGAAATAGCAAAAGGAGCTACCAAAAGCGGTTCTCTCCTCGAAATTCAGCCAAATGATAAACTTATTAAACTGACACCGATTCGCAAAATAATAGCAGAAAATATGTTGCAAAGTTCTAAAGAAATTCCAGAAGCATGGACACTAATAGAAGTTGATTTGTCTCAATTAGTTGAACTTAAAACCACTATTAATTCGGAATCTGATGCTAAATTTACTTATATGCCATTTATAATGAGAGCAATAGTGAAATCAATAACAAAAAATCCAATAATAAATTCCCAATGGATGGACGATGGTATATTGATAAAAGATAAAATAAATCTCGGGTTTGCAGTTGCCACTGATTTGGGACTTCAGGTTCCAGTTATCAAGTCAGCCCATCAATTAAATATATCTGAGTTAGGTCAACATATACAAACCCTAACTACTAAAGCAAGAAATAACACTTTAGATTTAACCGACGTAGCCAATGGTACGTTTACAATAAATAATACTGGAGCTTTAGGATCGATAATCGGCAAGGCAATAATATACCCTGGGCAAGCCGCTATCATTAATACCGAATCTATTCAAAAACGACCAGTAATCGTCGATGATAAAATACAGATAAGATCAATGATGAATCTTTGTTTAACTTTTGATCATAGAATAATGGATGGAGCAGAAGCATCTAAATTCATGAGTGCCGTAAAGTTAGAATTGCAAAATATCCACGATGATTTCATAAATTGATGATCACCTAATCAGGTAAGTTTTAGCATTCGGTGTAAATAATGGTAAACAGTTGTTTGAATTTAGATTTGGGAACAACTAGTTACGAAAATGCAATGCATTTACAATCTAAGTTGCACCAAATGCTTCAAACGAAAAAACTTCCAAACGTTCTTCTCACCCTAGAGCATCCTCCTATAATAACAATTGGTAAAACTGGTTCAAAGCAAGACTTCAAAATATCAACTGAAGCTATTTTAGATGCCAACGTCAAAATAGTTGAAACGAATAGGGGAGGTAAAGCTACATACCACGGTCCCGGACAATTAATAACCTACCCGATAATTAACCTAAGGGAACTGAGACTTGGTCCTCAAAAATATATTTTCAAAATCGAAGAAACTATAATAAAAACCTTAAATGAATTTGGTGTTAACGGTAATCGATCTATTGGCAATCCGGGGGTGTGGGTTGAGGATTCTAAAATAGCCGCAGTAGGGGTTAAAATTAGTGAAGGAATCTCCAGCCATGGATTCTCAATTAATTTAACAACCAACCTTTCAAATTTTGATTTTATTGTACCGTGCGGGATACCAGACAAAAGTGTCTGCTCACTGTATTCACTAGGAATAAAATCAATTGATTCAACCCACTTTAAAGAAAGATTGATTAAAAATTTTAGCTTCGTTTTTAACTTACCCATCCAAACGTGTTCGCCTAATGAAATCGAACATATGTATAACATAAACATAATATAACTTGCACCTTCTCAGTTTGTTAGATAACATCCGATTAAGATAGTTCCTATGCAAAACAACAAAGATTTTCTCTCCATAGCCGATTTACCTATCGATCAAGTAAATAATCTGATCGATAGAGGCTGTTCATCAAAAACAAAACCTAATCAAAATATTCTAAATAAAAAGAATTTAGTGTTACTTTTTGAAAAACCTTCTTTAAGAACTAGAGTAAGTTTCGAAATTGGCATAAGACAATTTGGGGGAGAATGTATATACCTCAACAAGGAAGATGTAGGGATGAACAGCAGGGAAAATGCCAATGACATTGCAAAAGTTTTGGATAGATGGGCAGATGGGATTATAGCAAGAGTTTTTGAACATTCAACCCTAATAACATTGGCGGAAAATACAACTATTCCAGTTATAAATGCCTTATCTGATCAAGAACACCCATGCCAATCTATTGCAGACTTAATGACAATGAAAGAACACAAAAACAAATTGGATGGGTTGAAGGTGGTTTTTGTAGGAGATGGAAACAACGTTGCTGCGAGTTTAAGCATGGGTTGTGCTTCAGTAGGAGCAGATTTTATACTATCATGCCCTTCAGGCTATGAAATCCCACCAGATTTATGGTCAAATGCAAAAAAAAGGGCTGCGGTAACAGGGTCTAAATTAAAGATAATTAATGATCCAAAAATAGCCGTTTCAAATGCTGATGTTATTTACACCGATGTATGGGTGTCCATGGGTCAAGAAGACGAAACAAAAAACCGAATAGAACAATTCAGCCAATACCAAGTAAACCATGAATTAATGCTGTTAGCAAACAAAAATGCAATATTTATGCACGATATGCCTGCACATGAAAACGAAGAAATATCCATAGGAATGTTGGACCATCCTCAATCAGTTGTATTCGATCAAGCAGAGAACCGATTACACGCTCAAAAAGGTATTCTCTCTCATATATTCACAAAAACAAATTAAGTCTTGAATTTGAACCAATTTGGTAACTATTGCATTGAATAACTCCAATTCCTTACCAGTAATTAGCATAATAGGAAGACCTAATGTAGGTAAATCTACCTTATTCAATAGAATATTGGGCCAGAGAACTTCAATTATTTCTCAATTGTCTGGTACCACACGAGACCGAGTTAGTTCAAAAACCAATTGGGGTGAAAAACAATTTGTATTAACCGATTGCGGTGGCCTTGTTGAAAATCCCGATGATCTTATGGCTGACTTAGTTAACGATCAGGTGACAGCTGCAATAAATCAATCGGATGTTGTAATAATGCTAGTCGACGCTAACGAAGGAATTACCCCAGGAGACTTATTAGTTGCAGATGTAGTGCGAAAAATAAAGGCAAATGTGGTAATAGCTGCTAATAAGTCAGACAATGAAGAACGGAGTCAATTATCACATGTGTTCAACCAACTAGGCCTAGGTGAACCAATACAAATAAGTGCTTATCACAACTTAGGCATAGAATCTTTGATGGCTAAAATAGTATCTTTATTCCCACTTGAACAACATATTGATGAAGATGCCACTATTTGCCGACTTTCAATAGTCGGCAGACCTAATGTTGGCAAATCAATGTTGTTGAATGCTATAGCTGGATCTGAAAGGTCTATCGTAAGTCCAATTGCTGGTACAACCCGTGACACTATAGATACTCTTATCACCTATCAAAACAATAACATATTGATTTTGGATACAGCTGGCATAAGAAGAAGAGGCAAAATATCTCATGGAATCGAAAAATATAGTATGTTGAGAACACAAAATGCTATATCCAACTCAGATGTGTCTATTTTGATGATAGATATATCTGAAATCGGCACCAATCAAGATTCTCATATAGCAGGATATATAACCGAATCTTTAAAAGGGATCGTTATAGCAGTTAACAAATGGGATTTATCTGATAAATACGGTATAACATTAGAGTCCGCAACACGATCATTGAAACGTAATTTTAAATTTCTTCATCATGCACCAATATGCTTTATTTCGGCAATGAATAATACAGGGATAGATAATTTGATTAATACTAGCGTTAATGTTTTTGATGAATATAAAAAGATTGTTCCAAACCTAGACTTGAAATACACGATAATGAATTCGGTCTCGGCTCACCAACCATCAACTTCGGGCAGGAAAGCAGTCAAAATCTATGGTATTAAACAAATCTCAACTAAACCTCCTTCATTTGTTTTGTACGTTAATAATCCTGAAGAAATTCATTTTTCTTATAAAAGATATTTAGAAAATGCTTTAAGAAATGAATTCGGATTTGAAGGAAGTCCAATATTGCTTGATTATAGAAAAAACTACTATAAGCCTAAATAAATATCCATGGACGCAGATATATATATACTTGTTGCCATCATCAGTTATTTAATTGGTGCGATTCCGTATGGTTTGATAGTTGGATTTATCAGTAGAGGTATTGATATAAGAAACCACGGCAGTGGTAGCACAGGTGCTACAAATGTTTTACGTACTTTAGGTGTACCCCTAGCCATAATAGTAGTCATATTAGATGTATCTAAACCAATAATAGCTATATTTATCGCTAGTTTCTTTCTAAACGGGGAACCTTTAATTAAAGCAATTGCGGCAACGTTTGTTACATTAGGTCATATTTGGCCAATATACGCAAAATTCAAAGGGGGAAAGGGTATACTGACAGGAGTCGTTGGATTGATTATGTTATCACCTTTATCTGGCGTACCTTCCCTTATATTGGCGGTGTTAACAATATCATTGTTCAAAATTGTTTCTTTAGGGTCAATTGTAGGTACGGTCGCAAGCCTTATCTCTATACTACTTCTATACCAAATTGGGCAAGAAAAAAATATAGAATATGTAGTTTATGTAATAATCGGTTCTATTATTATTATTTTTAGGCATACTGATAATATAAAAAGACTAATTAACAAAACAGAACCTAAAATCGGTAATCGTGCTAAAAAAATCAAACCATGACAATTAGGAACATCTTGATATGACGAAAATAGCAATTATAGGCGCAACTACATGGGGCACAACTCTATCAATTGTGTTTGGAAATGCAGGCTATAAAATTAATTTATTAACTAGAAGTAAAAAAGAAGCTTCGATAATTGACACCGAAAGAGAAAATACGAAATTACTACCAGGATTTAAACTCCCATCAAACGTAACCATAAGTTCCTCTCCCAAACAATGTATTGAACATGCAGACATGTTGATTTTTGCAATACCGTCGAGGCACGTACGGGAAAACGCACGAATTATTAGTGACTACATAAATCCTTCCACCATAATTACTACTGCTAGTAAAGGACTTGAAAGTCATTCTGGGAAACGAATTAGTGAAGTCCTAAATGAAGAATTTAAAGCCATTAAGCTTAAAAATCCTGTATGCGCATTATCTGGTCCAAATTTAGCGTTAGAAATCGCTAGAGGGAATCCCGCTTTATCTGTATTAGCCTGTCCCAAAATCGAAACGGCGCAAAAAGGTCAGTCTATGATAAATTCTTCAAAATTCAGAGTATACTCAAACAACGATATAATAGGTGTTGAATTAGGCGGTGCTCTGAAAAATATTATAGCGATTGGGTCTGGCATATGTGACGGATTAGACTTTGGTGTAAACGCAAAAGCAGCTTTTATAGCAAGAGGCCTATCCGAAATAGCGAGACTAGGTATATCAGCAGGAGCTAATCCAATAACTTTTTCCGGTTTAGCAGGCATGGGAGATCTTATAGCCACTTGCTCCAGTACATTAAGTAGAAATCATACGGTTGGAGTTCTACTTTCAAAAGGTAATTCCCTAGATGGAATATTATCTAGCATGAACCATGTTGCTGAAGGTATAGATACAACTAAAGCAGCATTGTTTCTGTCTAGAAAGTTCAACGTAGAGATGCCAATCACAGAAGGGATTCATTCCATACTTTTCAATAATAAACCAATAACAGAAGCTATAAATGAACTAATGGAAAGAAGTCCTCAATTAGAAAATTGGGTTTAAGTCAAAGCAAGAATTGACCGAATTCGTACATAACGCAGGATACCGCAGCTATGCCAGCAGTATCTGACCTTAATATACGTTTTCCTAAAGATACGGGTTTCACTCCAATATTTTCAGCATATCGTATTTCATTTGTCTCAAAACCGCCTTCAGGACCAACGATAATATTTATTTCTGATATGTTGTTGGATATATCATTTGATATGTTTGCCAAATGACTTTTTATATCCTGAATTGCTTCTTCTTCCCACAATATAATTGATAGATTCTGATTAATCCCAGACAATTCATTAAAGTATTTAATTTCCGATAGCTCAGGTAATAATACTCTCCCTGATTGTTCAGCTGCTTCACGTATAATTTTTCTCCATCTAAGGCTCTTTGCTGAAATCGAACTAGAAGTCATTCTCGGTATTGTCCTTGATGTTACCAAAGGTACAAATTTAGAAACTCCCAATTCTGTACATTTTTGCAGAATATATTCGAATCTTTCTGCCGATTTCAAAACACTCTGAAACAATGATATTCTTATTGATAATTCAGTGTCGTTTTTGGTTTTTTCTAATATTTGACCATATATTTTCTTGCTATTTACATTCCTCAACTCAGTCAAATATTCGTGACCACTATTGTCAAAAACTATTACAGAATTACCATCCGTTAATCGCAAAACTTTACAAATTTGATGTCCAATATCTTTTTCAAATGTAATCACATTTTTTTCTATTCTCTCTTTTGAAACGTAAAATCTATGCATTTTTAATTTCTTAAACTTAAGGCAACCCAATCATTTGTACTAAGTCTAGATAAGACACTCAGGTTTAATTCTTTGAACTTATTTATTATTTCGGATTCATTGATATCTAAGAAACCAGATACTATTAGATGTCCTCCTGGCTTAAGATGTTCTGTAATTTCTATTGATAGATCTAATATGACTTTACTAGATATATTTGCCACAATAATGTCATTGCTATATTTGGTCATGTCTTTATTTGGAATCGATCCGGTCAAAATTGATACGGACTTACTAATTCCATTAATTTCTATATTTTCCATAGCCACTTTCACTGCTGTTTCATCATTGTCTATACCAATGACTTTTTCTGAACCCATTTTGGCACCAGCGATTGAAAGAATTCCTGAACCACATCCTAAATCCAATATTGCATCTTCTGGTTTAAGTAATACTTCCAACATTTCTAAACACATACGTGTGGTTGGATGGTGACCTGTTCCAAAAGCCATCCCTGGGTCTAATTCTATAATCACTTTTCTATCTATTTCCTTGGAGTTTAACCAACTGGGTACAATAGCAAGTGTTTTCCCTATTTCTAAAATAGAAAAATGTTTTTTCCAAGATTCATGCCATTCCTTTTCATCTACAATACGTTTAGACAATTTAGAAACGACGCCAACATGAGATAGCAATCTAACCCC